>JBBQAU010000131.1:0-6975 GCA_038316685.1 Sphingomonadales bacterium | reverse complement strand
CGCTTGCCCCAGCCCATCCAGAGCGACATCAGCTTTTTGTCGAACTGATTCACTACCGGACTACTGACCTTGAATAATTGCACCTAGCGGCGGCCAACAGCAGCATAAATGCCGCAACTCAGGTCCGCAATGGGGTCGCTTCCTGAAGGGCAGGAATTTTCCAGAAGCGGAGCAAAGCCGCCACGCCGCTTTTGGGATCAAGCCAGTGCGCCGCTCATGACCGATTGTGGGTGGATTGCAGAATGGCAGCTTCGACAGCACCGGACTTCGATACATCTGCCGAAGCCCGATAAAATTCGGCTATCTGATCTTGGCGACATGAATTTTTTAGAAGTCAGCATTTCGGACGACGATGCAACCGATGGGGATCTCCGAAATAAGTGGACTACCATATTCTACAATGACACAATCACTGCCGGACAATTTGAAACGATTCGGCTGTCCATCATGTAACGTATACTACAATTTTACTTTTAGCTAACAAAATAATCGTAGCAAGCAGCTCCTACGGCACCACCCATACTTTTTTATGTGCGGAATCTAAGAGCTGACGGCGCCAAACGTTTTGCGTCGTTCCTGCTGATGCGGGCTGTTTGATTGCGAGTCAGCGGTCGCTTCCAACGTCTTCAACTGGAAGGAGCAATCGTCATGACCACTACACTAGGAACCCCCAACCCCGATTGTCAGGCACGTGCACAGCAAGCTGCCGAGCGCCGGGCCCGACTGGCACCGCTAACAACTCAACGGGGGGCAGGCTATACAACTGTCAACGGCGAGGAGACGGCATTCGGTGCCGGACGGCTCGCCAATTACCACAAGGCATTGCCCCATGACATGCTGGGGCGCGTGCATGCGCCTACATACAACGCGATGGTCGCTGCGCTGTCGACGGGAGATAGCGGAGCGCTCGAAACGCTGGCAATTGGCGCGAACCGCTCCAACAGCGCACCCTTCAATGATGCCAATCCCCCGCAGTTTGCCACCTACCCGGGAGGCGCGCCGGACTATCGCAAGATGACAAGCCCGCTGACCGGCCGTGTCGGCGATACACAAGGCGCAGATGCTGGTGCTTTCGCCATCAGCCCGGCTCCCGTCATTGCCAGCGCGGAGTTCGCGGCGGAAATGGCCGAGCTTTACGCCATGGCGCTGTGCCGTGACGTGCCGTTCACCGCTTTAGCCACCGCCACCGGCAACGCCAGCGGGGGCATCACGGTGCAAGGAGTAATCGATGCGCTAGAGAATGTGCCCTTCCTCAACGGCGGCGCGGTCGGCAATCTTTCGGCAGCATCCCGGCGGCGGTATGACACGCGTGGCACGATCACCGGCGGCAATGCCCTTTTCCGCGGTTCGACGCCCGGATCGAAGCATGGCCACTGGACCTCGCAGTTCATGTTGACCGGAAACACAAATGACCGGCCTGGAGGCACTTTCGTTAACCTCGACGGAAGCAACGCGCCCAATAATGCGACGGGCCCATCGTTTCGCGGGATCTTCGCCGAAGTCGGCCAGAACGACGGCTTTGTATTCTACGGCACCCAAATCATTGACCAGCGCAGTATCGTCGCGCAGCCCAATGTCGATTACCTTACCAACTGGGCCGCGTGGCTGGATTCGCAAAATGGCGTCAACGCGAACAATTTTGATAAGTTTTTGGGTCGGCGACGCTTTCTGACCACTCCGCGCGACGTTGCGACCTATGTCCACTTCGATGCGCTGTATCAGGCCTACCACGTCGCTTGCCTGATCATGCTAAACGGCGCGGGTTTCCCGATCGAACGGGGCCTCCCCGAAACAAGAAGCGCGACGCGGTCGGCGTTCGCTTCATTCGGCGGTCCGCACGTGCTGAGCCTAGTCACCGAAGTAGCGACCCGTGGGCTAAAGGCAGTATGGCGACAGAAGTGGATGCACCACCGGCGCATGAGGCCAGAAGTTGCGGCTGCGTTAATCACGCTCCACGCGGACAACCCCGCCCATCTCGGCAATGGCGACCTCGCGGACGCAGTGAATGCCTTGACCGGGCAGATCCCGGCATCGCTTCTCCAGGCTATCGCAGCCCGCAACACTTCCACCACTGCGGCCAGTGCCATTCAGCCCAAGCCCAACCTGACGACCGACTTTCCGGGCTTCCCTGACATTCAGGATGCGGCAAATTATCTCCTGCCGCTCGCCTTCCCTGAAGGTTCGCCGACACACCCCGCCTATGGAGCAGGTCATGCCACCGTGGCGGGTGCCTGCATTACAGTTCTGAAGGCGTTTTTCGAAATGTTCGAGGCCGACGGTGTTACCAAGCGGGCATGGCCGTGGACTGTCTTTACTCCCGATTTTGCAGCCGGCAACCAGAACGAAGGAGGAGAATTGAAACCTGCGGCTGATCAGGCTGGCTACACGGTGCAAGGCGAGCTGGATAAGCTGGCCATGAACATTGCCAACGCACGCGACATCGCAGGCGTCCACTTTTATACCGATTACTATGAATCGATCCGGCTTGGCGAACGCATTGCGGTCTCAATCATCGAGGAGCAGCTTTCGCTTTATGACGAGCCGGTTTCCATGAGCTTCACCACCTTCGACGGCGAACCGATCCGTATTGCTGCGAACGGCGGGACGTCACGTGTCCTTATCGACGGGACGAGGTCCGAAGACTGGTATGGTCGCTACGGCAGCTAAAGTCAGGGGGTCGCTGTCGGTAAGTCGGCAGCGGCCTCACTCAAGCGCGTTAATAATTCGGGTCTAAGGATCGACCGCTCAGGGGTCGTTTGCTGAACGGCAGAAATTTTCCAGAAGCGAGGTAAAGCCGCCGTGCCGCTTTTAGGGTCGAGCCCCGACCCCGCTCATGACCGGAGATGGGTGGTTAGCTGACTTCACTCGTTTAAAATTTTTACAATGATCAGGATGAAGCTGTTGTCACTGTTTTTGCTGGGCTGCACCTTGAAGCGCATACGCTCTTGTTTTTTTAATGCACTGAAAGAAATAGCGTCATCTTCCTTATTTATATCCTCAATTTGATATTCTTCTTTTTTGAATTGAGTAGCATAAAAATCGGCAATTTGATCAGTGGTCGCTTCCACTTCAATTTGCATGCCCGTCCCTTGGAGCATTCTAAGAGAAACCTTTGCCCCAGGATATAGAGGTAATCCATACGGAGCAGCCTGTTCGACTTTCTCGCCCACTTCCACGCTAGACACAATTTCCTGAGAGGTAATTGTGCCTGTCTCTGGAGAACATGCAGCACATAAAAATGCCAACGTGTGAAGAGCGACAAAGCTCCGCTTCATGGGATGATCTCACTCAATGATCTGATAAGTCGGCGCCTTTTGGCGTGGGCAAGTCTCGAATGCAATCCCATGAGACCAAGGGTCACGTTTGGGGTCGCTTGCTGAACGGCAGGATTTTTTCAGAAGCGAGGCAAAGCCGCCACTCGCGACCCGATCTGAGCCGTGACGGCTCCCGACCAGATCCGGTCGATCACGGTCGTTAGGCTGAATGTCTGGTTGCGCCGAAAGCCGCCATCTCGGTTTCAGGTTCTCGGAACTGCCCGGCTTATGACCGCAACTGGGTGGGAAGGCGAAGTTCTGCTTTGTCGGCCAGCACCGCGAGAACCAGTCCCACCGCCTCGAAGGCCGCACCCAAATCGCGCAGAAGTTTGGTTAACCTTATGGATATCATTCTGAATTATAAGCAAGGTCACGCTGTCATGCGAATAGCAGCCGCCCTGCATCTGTGTGATCGAAGAGACCAATTCCCCAAGCACGAAAGCGACGACGGGCCCAAGACACGATGGAAAGTTTCGGAAATGCCCACCACGAAACCGGCCTGATTGGCAACTCCGGCTTTGTCGGCGGCGCGCTGCTGCGGCAAACCCGCATCGCTGCCTGCTTCAATACTGCCAACATAGCCGCCATCGAGGGGCAGTCGTTCGGCACGCTGGTCTGCGCCGCCGCGCCGGGCTCCATGCTTGAAGCCAACCGCGCGCCCGAACGCGACGCGGCGCAAATCAACACGCTGATCGAGCGCTTGGTTAATGTGCGGGCCGAACGGTTCGTGCTGATATCGTCTATCGCAGTGCTGGAGGACTTTGCCGGAGGCGATGACGAAACCACGCATGCATTCCAGCAGACCCTTGCCTATGGTCGCCACCGCCGCATGTTGGAGGCCTTTGTTGAACATCATTTCGCCAGCAGCCTGATTATCCGTCTGCCCGCGCTGTTCGGGCACGGTTTGCGCAAGAATTTCCTGTTCGATCTTATGAACCCGGTGCCATCGCTGCTGACCGAGGCAAAGCGCGACGGGCTGATGGCGGCGTTCGATCCCCCGCTCGCTGCATGGGCGGGCACGCTTTATGCGACCGATCCGGTCACCGGGATGCTGAAGCTCGACCGCGAAGCGCTCAATGCCGACCGGCGGCGCGCGGCGCTGGAAGATGCAGTGACCGCACTCGGCGCTTCGGCGACGCAGTTCCATCACCCTGATACGACCTACCAATATTACCCCATCGACCAGCTGTGGCAGGACATTGGCATCGCGCTAGAGGCGGAGCTGTCGCACCTGCATCTGGTGGCAGAGCCTTTGACTGCTGCGGCGATCCATTTGGCGCTCATCGGGCGGCCCATGCCCGACACGCCCGCACGCCTGCACTGCGAGGATATGCGCACCCGCCACGCCGCTCTGTGGGGGGCTGAAGGGCCGTATCTGTTCAGCGCCGCCGCCACTCTCGACCGGCTGGCCGCCTTCTACGCCTGCGAAAGGGCGTCGGCATGAGGCTGGCCATGTCGAACATCGCCTGGGTGGCTGAAGAACGGCTAGAGGCCTATGCGATCCTTGCCGAAGCGGGGATCACGGGCCTCGAAATCGCGCCGGGGATTTTTTTTCACGCTTCCGACGATCCCTTTGTGCCAGACGCGGCCATCGCCCGCGAGGCCTTGCGCGAAGCGGCGGATGCGGGGCTTTCTCTGGTGTCGATGCAATCGTTATTGTTCGGCGTGACCGGCGCGGGCCTGTTCGGCGGAGCCGAGGCGCGTGCTGCGTTTGAAGCCGGAATGAACAGAGCGATCAACTTGGCGGGGCGGTTTGGCGTTCCAAATTTGGTGTTCGGATCGCCCATCCAGCGCCGCGTGCCTGCGGGGCTGGCAATGGCGGACGCGCTGGACGAGGCCGCCGCCGTTTTCCGCCATCTGGGCGATGCTGCCGCGGCCGCCGGAACGCGGATCACCATCGAGGCCAACCCGGCGGCCTATGGCACCAATTTCCTCACCACCCTTGATCAGGCCGAGGCCTTTGTCGCGCTGGTCGATCACTCGGCGATTGCGCTGATCCTCGATCTGGGGGCGATGCACATGAACGCCAGCTTTTCCGGCGTGCCTGCGCGCCTGCCCGACCTCGCCCCGCGGCTCAATCATGTCCATGTAAGCGAGCCTGATCTGGCCCCGGCCCCGGCCGATCCTGCGGAGCTAGTTCCGGTGATTCAGGGCCTGCGAGCGGGGGGATACTCCAAGGCCGTGTCGATCGAAATGAAGCGTCCAACCTGGGGCCTTGCCGGGGTAAAGCGCGCAGCCTTGCGGCTGGCGGCAGCGTATTTGGCGGCGGAGGCGATTGATGCGTGAACCCGAGGCCAGCCAGTTCCAGAAGCCGCGCGAGGACATAGTCGTGTCGGTATGCTTTTCCGACCTTGGCGCCAACCCCGCCACCTTCGCCGCCCTGCGCGATGTCGCCGCCACGCTCGATCGCGCTTTCCGTTTCCGCGAGATCATCCTCGTGGTCGACGAAACCCAGCGCGAGGCCTTCCTTCCGCTGATCGCCGAAGTGCCCAACTGTCGGCTGTTCGTGGTGCGCCGCGGGACCGAATACTACGACCGGCGGGTGATCGCTGCCGAGGAAGCGATCGGTGATCTGGTGGTGCTGGGCAATCTCGACGAGACCGTGCAACTCGATCTGATCCCCTTCCTCGGCCATGCCGAGCGTGAGAATGCCGTGACCATGGTCTACCGTGCCGCCCGCCGCCCGCTGAAACGGCTGTTGGCCTGGCCTTTCATCGCGCTGGGCAAGCTGGCCGGGTTCAATGTCGATCCAAGCGACTTCCAGTCCATCGCCGTACCTCGCACGCATCTCAACCTGCTGCTTGATCATGACGAACCGCGCCTTGCCTTGCGCTTTCCCCCGCGCGATCCGCGCCTACATCTCGACTGGTTTCGCACTGACCGCAATGTGGCAGCGCGCACCGCCTTCATGGGTCTGGGTCGCCGCGTGAAGCTGCTCCAGACGCTGTTGGTCTATCTTACGCCGACGATCCTTACAGTGGTGACGATTTCTTCAACCATCCTGACGCTGCTCGGCATGGCTTATGCCGCTTGGATCGTGGGCGCGCTCTTCCTTGTCGATCAGCTTGAACCAGGCTGGCTCACCACCAATGCGATGCTAGCGGTCAGCGCGGTGTTCATGGGGATGTCGACGCTGGGCCTCAGCCTCGGCCTGCAACACCTGCTGAAACAGCAGTGGCGGCTGAAGGGCGGGATCGTGCCGGAAGAGGTCAACCGGATCGACCTGTTCCATCAGGTCGCCTTTGATTTGAATGTCGAACTGGAAAGCGATGTCCACGCTGGCCCGGCAGGACCGGATTGATGCCGCCCTCCTCCGCCCCCACCCAATATGATTACATCGTGATCGGCGGTGGCTTTTATGGCTGCTGCCTTGCGCTCTATCTGCGCTCGATCTCGGCGCGGGTGCTGGTGGTGGAGGCCGGACCACGGCTGATGAACCGCGCCTCACGGGTTAATCAAGCGCGGGTGCACACCGGGTTTCATTACCCCCGATCCGCTGCCACTGCGGTCAAATCGATGCTGCTGCACCGCCGCTTTCTGGCAGACTTCCCGGAAGCGGTGGTGGGTGATTTCCAGATGCTCTACGCTATTGCCCGCCGCCGGTCGAAGGTCACGGCCAAGAAATTCTACCGCATGTTCCGCGATATGGGCGCGCCGATCG
>JBBQAU010000130.1:0-7034 GCA_038316685.1 Sphingomonadales bacterium | reverse complement strand
TCCCAAGGGGGCGATTCCCGGTTATGATGCGATTTTGCTGATCGATCCCGAGCATGCCCGCAACGCGCGTTTCATCAATGCGCTCGCCCCGCTGGTCGGCCATATCCCCGTCGAGCTGATGCGCGAGGCCAATTACATGGTCGACCGCGACAAAGACAAAGCGAGCCCGGAAGAAGCCGCGAAGTGGCTTGAGGCGCGGATGGCACGGTAGGGGGTGTCACCGGGAGGGTTGCCGGGCGCCTGGGTATGGCGGCAATTGGTGGCTAGGAGACGTTCCGCTTTGTCGGCAAAAACTTCCCCAAAACCCAGAATATGGCTATCCCCAGAACAAATGCTGCCGAGAACTGCGCAGCACCCGCCTCGATCCCGCTCCACCCAAGCTGTCGGAAATACTGGAAGAGGCTCGTTCCGAGCAGCAGGCCGGGGAAGAGAGCGGCCGATGGTCGCCAATGCTGTCGAAGTTGCGTTCAACATCCTATGAATGATTGGCATTGCGGCCAAAGGTGGGTCGCTTCCAGCCGGGCCGGATTTCTGACCGGAACCTGCCGATCAGTGATGACGTTGGCCGCCGTCCGTGCCGCCCGGTCAGCGTTGCTTCTTGGTGGTGCTCGCAGTGAAATCGGGGTCCTTGTTCGCTACCCAATCGACGAATTTGCGGACGGCCGGGTTGGCCAGCAGGCCCTCCACATCCATGCCGTATCGTTGCAGCTCAGAATTGGTGAAATTGGCAATCAGCGTCTGCTGACAAATCGGGTGCATGGGCACCACATCGCGCCCGCCCCGGCTCTTGGGCACCGGATGATGCCAGACAATCGTCTTTCCCGTTGGTCGGCCGCAAAGCCAGCAGGATATTACTGCCGCCGGAGCTTCCTCTGCGCCATGCGGGTCTTCATAAGGACCGTGTTTTAAATGTTTGCGGGCCATGCGTCTGCCTGAATTGCCTGAACTTGTGCTGCCACCCTGTAGCAGGTGCGCCCTGCATTGCGATATCCGCATTGGTGCCGCGGGCAAACGGACCGGCTGCCGCCACGCTTACCCCGTCACTGCCACAACATTGTCTTCGGAATTGCGATCAATGAACTTGTTATAAGGATCAACCCCGGCAAAAGCGGGCTTCTTCCTGGATAATACCCTGATTTGTTGTTCGCCTGAACTGATCGGTCTCCGCTCGATCAAGTCGACATCCTTGGCACTGAACGCCCCAAGCCCTGGGCGGGCGGCGAACAGGCCGATATCAACCTGATTGTCGAGCACCGCCTTGGTCTCCTTGCCCTTGCCATCGGCGTAGAATTTGTCGCCCGCAACGGTGAGCAGGGTTTCAAACCGGCCATCAGGCAGTTTCTTTACCGTTGCGGTCTTTGCCTTCATGTCAAAGATCGTGATGCGTTCAAACAGGTCGCGCACAAGTTGGCGCTCTTCGTCATTGCGCGCCAGAGATTTCAGGCCATTCACCAGATCGCGCGAGCGAGGATAAGGCTGGCTTTTAAAGCGATACTGGTTGAGCAGCCCGGCCAGCATCTTGTTGACGCGGTCTTCGCCAAGCCGATCCTGCAACAGATACATGGCGACTGCACCCTTGCGGTAATGGATATAGCCCTGATTCTCGACGCGTTCGAGCGGTAGTTCCTCAATCGCCTCACTGCCGCGTGACTGCAGGTAATTGTCGAGCTCATATTTCAAGAAACGCCTGATTTTATCCTCGCCATACAGGTGCTTCATGACCATCAACGCTGAATATTGCGCCATCGTTTCGACAAGTACCGTGCCCCCTTGCATCTCAGCGCTCAAAAGCTGGTGCCCCCAATATTGATGGGCAAGCTCGTGCGCGGTCACATAACTCACAAAGTCGATCTGATCCGGGTCGCGCGTGTCAGCGATAAAGCCGATGCGCTCTGAATAGGGGATTGTCCCGGCAAACGCCTGCGCGAAGGTTTGGTAGCCAGGGAACTCAATGATTCGAGCATAATCAAATTGGTAAGGGCCGAAATTCTGCCGGTAATAATCGAGGCTGAGCTTCATCGCTTTCAGCATCCGATCAACATTATAGGCGTGGCTGGGATGATAGAAAACGGTGGTTTGAACGCCGCCAGCATCAGCTGATTTCTCGGCATAAGCTGCTGACTGGACCGAAAAGAAGGCCAGGATCGGTCCGGTTGCGACGAAATGCGCCGTGCGCCTGCCGCCTGCGGTGACGTCGGACATTTTCTTGCCCGGCGCGATCGGTGTCTGCCCGGCGTCTGTAGAAACGGTGATGTCGGATTTCACCCAATCGGCGTTGCTTAGATAGTTGCGCTGCTGCGCCGAGATGTCCTCAAGCTTGGGCAGCCGCAATTCGGCGGGCAGCCCATATTTGCGGCGCTTTACCCGATCCTGCAACAGTCCGGCGCGGCCCATCCCGATCTGTGGCGCGAAATCACCGTTGTTTAAGAAGGTTCCGTTCTCAACCATTTGGCTATCGTCACCCTGCGCACGAAAACCTCGCTGCCACCGCTGCGATGCAAAGCTCAGGCTTGCGACTGAACCCGGTGCCAGCGGAGTCGCGAAATGAAAGATGCGATAGCGATTTTTCTCATCGACCATTTTCAGGGTTGCGCCGTCAACGCTGACGGCTTTGACCGTGATGTCAGGATCGCCAAAGCGGACATGCAAGTCGCTGAGGGGAGCGCCGGTATCGTTGATCAGCTGATAGCGTCCGCTTGCCTCCATCCGCTTTTCGCGCGGGTAAAGATCAACTTTCAGCGTGATGTCAGTCGTTGAGGGCTGCCTGATCAATTCGTATTTCAGATACTTCTTCTCATAATCGGCCTGCTGCTTTTCGACATCGTCGCGCGTGCGATACTCGTTTTGAATATTCATGTTGTAGAAGATGAACGCGCCGCTTGCCGCCGCCGTTGCAGCGCTTGCGCCGATGAGCAGGCCTGCAAGGCCTGCCAGCTTGCGCGGCACCGAGCGCAGACGAGGCATCAGCGCAACGCCGGTTCCCCGCCGCCACAACAGATGGGCCAGCACGCCCAGGATGAGCGCGATGCTCCCCCAATACAGCCGCAGCCACCACCCGGTTACGCCGCCGACATTGTCGCCATTGAGGTCCGACAAGCGGATAGTGCCGGTGCTGCCATAGGTATAGAGCGGATGATCAAAGCCGATGTTAGACAGCGTGATGGTCGCGACCAGATAAATCACCATGATCGCCCAGCCCACATATTTGTTGGGGCTGAGCGCCTGAACGAACACCGCCAGAATCGCGAGCACGATCATATCGACCGTTGTCGGCAGCAGATACCACATCAGATAATGGTCGAATGCGAGATCGGTCACGCCACGTGTCAGCTGAATCAGCATGGCAGCGATCATCGAGATCACCAGCGTGGCGAACAGCACGAGCGAGACCGCCAGCACCTTGGGGATCAGATACGCCCAGTTGGGCAATGAGGTTGCATCGATGATCTCATGCATCTTGCGTTCGCGATCACGCCAGACGAGTTCGCCAGCATAATAGATTGCGATGATGATGGGTATGATGCCGAAAGCGCCAAACAGCACCTGCAACACAGCAAAGGTCAGCGGACGCGCGGGCGTGCCGTAAATCTCATTGGCAAAAAACAATGAACCGCCTGCGTTGAAAAGTCCGATGACCAACAGCACAAAGAACGCCGGGCTCTTGAAGACCTGCGCCATCTCAAACCGCACGCGCGCGGTCATCCTGGCCCAGGCAGCGTCTTGCGGGCGAACCGGCGGTAACTTGGCGACCAGCGTTGGCGGGATTGCCGCAAGTTTTGCCTCGCGCTTTGCCATGCGTTGCGCCTTGCGCGCCGAAACGCCACGCTCGGCAAAGCTGAACCGGGTATAGGCAAGCGCCAGTAACAGCAGCGATATCCCAAACCAGATCAACCGGTTAATCAGCAGCATTCCCTCAAACGCGGGAAGCATCGTGTTCGAATCGCTTGCGGTCCAATAGCGTGTGACGGTTCCGACAGCGGCAAGACCGAAGGGTTCGACATACCCGACCCACTCGCGCAAGTCGGGCTGGGTGCGGGCAAGGTTGGTCAGGACAAGATAAAACACCAAAAACACGACGACGCCGACATAACTATAAATCATCGACCGGGTCAGCGTCGCAACTGCAAAGAAGATCGCCGATGTCAGCAAGATGTTGGGCAGCGCCATGACGCCATAGGCAAACATATAATGGATCAGCTGATTAGTGCCGAGCGTCTCCTGATCGACCCAGGGCATCAACGATCCGATCCAGATCGCCAGCGGCACAAACAGGAAGGCGGCAGCGGCGGCCAGAAAGGCACCCGAAAAGCGCCCCATCAAATAATCGAACTTGGTGACGCGGGTGGAGCGCACCATCGGCCCAAAGCCGCTTTCGTCATCGCGCACAATAACATTGGCGACAAAGGCGGTCGTCACAAACATGAAAAACAGCGACAGGATCAGATGCGTCTGGATGATCGCAAGGGGGCTGTTTTTGTGGATGTTCCCACCGCTGCCAATCTGGATCTGCTCGACGGTGGCAGCACCAAAGGTCATCAGGAAAAACAGGATCGAAACGACCCAGAACACAGGGCTGCGGAACTGATAGCGCAGTTCAAACGCCGCGATTTTGTTAAACATTACGGGTGCTCAGGCGGCTTGAGCGACAGGTGCGCGACGCGTCTGGGCAAGTGTGGAGAAATACACATCCTCCAACCCACCCACAACCGAGGTGAAGCCATCACCCGGATCGCTCGCCGCCAGCACGTGAATGATCGTTCGGCCAGCAAACAGGCGGGTTGAGATGACCTCATGCGATTGCGCATACTCAGCCATGGCTTCGCGCGCGATTGTCTTGGCCCAGACATTACCACGCGACTGCGCGATGAGATCGAGCGGCGCGCCCTCAAGTTGAATACGCCCCGCCGCCAGCACGGCCATGCGCGGGCAAAGATCGGCTACATCCTCAACGATATGCGTGGACAGGATAATCACGACATTCTCGCCAATCTCGGCGAGCAGGTTCAGGAAGCGGTTGCGCTCCTCCGGGTCAAGGCCCGCTGTGGGCTCATCAACGATGATGAGCTCGGGATTGCCGATCAGCGCCTGGGCAATGCCAAAGCGCTGGCGCATACCGCCCGAAAAACCGGCAATTGCCTTTTTGCGGACATTCCATAAATTGGTCTGATGAAGCAACGTTTCGACCGTTTCCTTGCGCTCACGCGTCGAGGCGACACCTTTTAGCACCGCCATATGATCGAGCATGTCATAGGCTGAAACGCGCGGATAGACGCCGAAATCCTGCGGCAGATAGCCAAGTCGCTCACGGAGTTGCTCAGGATTGGCAATGATATCGATGGCGCCGAAACGGACGTTGCCCGATGTCGGTGTCTGCAAGGTCGCCACGGTGCGCATCAGCGTTGATTTGCCCGCGCCATTTGGCCCCAGCAGGCCATACATCCCCTTGGGAATGGAGAGGCTGACATCATCAAGCGCGCGCGTACCATTGGCATAGACATGCGTGACATGGGCAAGTTCGAGCATTTTTCCCCCGGATATTGGTTCGCGACGAATGACGCGGTGTATTATAATACTAATTCACTTTAAGAAGCGAAAGCGCGCTCGTCAAGGCGTCACCTCAAGCCGCTGCACTAGCGGGCCGATAGCATCAACGGTCTTCTGTTTGCCTATACTGAGGGCCCGAACTTGTTGGCCGCGCGGTCGATTATAGCGGGTTGGCAGGACTTGCCGCTGGATGTGGTCCAGCCTTTTCGATCGATTTTCAGTCATGCACCGCTGACATAATTGCAGTCTAGAGCACAATGCGTGAAATATGAATCGGGATTGCTTCGCTACGCTCGCAATGACGGGGCGATGCAGATTTACGGCGTGCTGCTCTCAATGACTAAGTGGATCGCATAAGCGCGGCGTCGAGCGTGGCAATCAGTTCTTCGACGCTGCGTTGTTGATCAAGGATCGCTGGGCCAATTAGCAAGACGGGTGAACCACCCGGCGGCAATCGCAGCACAGCGGGCAGCGGCACATCAATCCCCGGCCATGCCGCCCGAAAATCATCCCGGTGATAAAAGCGCGGCGTCACCGGCAGCGCGTTGATATAGCGCCGCCACGTCGGACGCATCGACACCGCGCCATAAGTGACAGCGCATAGCGAGCAGGGGTAGGTCTCAGGCGATACCAGCTTATGGATAGCGTCACTCAACGCCGAAAACAGGCCCGCATCGGCGTTGTAAACAAACATCAGCTGATCAGTATTCGTCATGCTGCTCAATGCCCGGCCAGCGCAAGAATGCAGTGCCATTCGGCGTCGCGGACGGGACAAACGGAAAGGCGCGACTGGCGCAGCAATTCCATGGCCGCCAGTTTTGGCTCGGCCTTGATCGCGGCGAGCGTGACGGGCGCGGATAACGCTGATCCGGCAAAGACTTCTACCGAGGCCCATTTACCGTCGTCGCCATCGGGGCGCCATCGCCGCGCCACGCAGGCGATGCCCATGACGGCTTTTTCGATCACGCTGTGATAAAAAAATGCCTCATCGCCAATTTCCATGGCGCGCAGGTGGTTGGAGGCGGCCGCGTTCCGCACGCCGGTCCATTCGGTTTTCCCGTCGCGCACCAAATCGCCCCAGCTGTAGCTCGCCGGTTCGGATTTAATGAGCCAGCGCGCCATTATCGTCGTCCCTCATTGGTTATTACCTAAACGGAAAATGAACGGGTCATTCGACGTTCGTTCAGCGCGACTCGAATAGCTAGGATGTCATGCAGGTGCGAATGTGTGATAGCACAGGTAAGATATGCGGCAGGTAACGGCGTTGAGGAGATCATAATGAACGCTTCGATCACAAAATTTGGCTTGGCGATTGGCCTTGCAGCTACCGCTCTGGTTACGGCAATGCCCGCCCAGGCACAGAATTGGGGAGGTGGTTGGGGCCGTCCGGGCTTTGGTGGACAGGGATGGAACCGTGGTCGCGGTGGCAACGCCGGGCCAGCAATTGTCGCCGGGATTGCCGGCCTCGCGATCGGCGCTGCGATTGCCTC
>JBBQAU010000129.1:0-7037 GCA_038316685.1 Sphingomonadales bacterium | reverse complement strand
GTCGCTTGGCGTCATCGCGACGGTTGAAGTGCCGCGTCCGTCAACCGCCGCGGTTGGCCCAATCGGCATCGAGGGTCTGCTCCGGCTCTGCGACTCGACGGGCATTCTCCAGCACAGCATTCATTGTGTGCCAGACCGCGCGCATGGCTATTGCGTGGATGACAATGCCCGTGCGCTGATGCTCGCCAACCGGCTTGGTAAAGCCGCAGAGCCGCATCGCACACAGCTGACGACAATCTTTGCTGCGTTTGTTCAAAACGCCTGGAATGATGACACGCGGCAATTTCGTAACTTTATGGGGTTTGGTCGCAACTGGCTGGAAGACTTTGGATCGCAGGACAGCGGTGGTCGCACCCTCTGGGCGTTGGGCGCCACCGGTTTAGAGGGCCGAAATCCGGCATTGAGACGGTGGGCGATCGGGTTGTTCGAGCGATCAGGCCGGGCGGCGTTGGGGTTTGAATCACCACGCGCCATAGCGTTTGCCATGCTCGGGTCCGATCACGTGCTCGCCGCCTCGCCAACCCACGCAATTGCACGCGAGGTCCTCGAATTTGGTGCAGAAAAGCTGGCGGATTTCTATGATCGGGCCAGCAGTCAGGCTTGGCCCTGGTTTGAAGCAAGCCTCGCATATGACAATGCGCGACTGGCCGAAGCATTGATCAGGGCAGGAATCACGCTTTCTCGACCAGATCTGATCGCACGCGGCATCGAGAGCCTCAACTGGCTCGTCGCTCAGCAAACGTCGGTGTCGGGCGTCTTTAGGCCCGTTGGATCAGACAGCTTCGGTGACGCGCACGAACCGCTACAGCCGTTTGACCAACAGCCGGTCGAGGCTTGGGCAACGATTGATGCCTGCGCGGCCGCTTTTGGTGTCCGTCGTGATCCGCGTTGGGTTAGTAGCGCGCGCCAGGCGTATCAATGGTTCTCCGGCGGAAATGATCGAGGAGTCGCGGTGGGTGATCCGCAGACCGGGAGCTGCCATGACGGGATCAATCCGCGTGGTCTCAACCTCAATGAGGGCGCGGAATCAGTCCTCGCCTACCAACTGGCAACGATATCCATGCAGGTTTTGCTTGCAAAGGCATCCTGTCAGGCATGATTGATCTGGTGCAGCATGAACTGCGGCTTCGTGCCGACCCGGGCCGCGTCGTTGTTCGCCCATTCCATCTGGCGTGGCAGGCGTCCGGTCCTGATCTGGATCGTGTGCGCAGGTTGATTGACGATATTCTGGCGCTGGACGGGCGCACGGTGCGCGCGGAGCTCAGTATTGTCTTACGCGACTTTGCCGATCGTCACTGGCAGATTGAGCGGGTTTTCGATGATCGCTTTACCGAAATAAGCATCCGGCTCGGACTGGAAGGTGCGAGTATCAAGCGCGAGACGCGCCGCCTGATCGGTGCATATTTCTGCCATGAATATAGCTATGCGGCAGCGGCGCTCATGAATCCCAGCGTCGTTCGCCACCCCGACCAAACCGGCCTTCAGCCCGGCAGCGTCCGCATTCTTTTGTCGTTGCGGGCAGTCGGTGAGGGACATATCTCGACGATTGCCTTTCGTGAAGGCATTGTCTCATCGGGTCGGCACCTTCATTTGCTTCCCGAACCCGCCTTTGCGACGGCGGCGATGCTCGGTCGATCGGCGCCTAATATGGCAGCAGACAGACTTTCTGTAACCCGCCAGCGCGAAAGCAGCATCTCGGGCACCGTAATCTTTCCGATGACGGAGGCGCAGCGCAACGGCCTGGAAGATCTCCGCTTGGTCGAATTCAAGCGTGACAGCGGGAAATCCGAATGGATCGGCACCTATACCGCCTATAGCGGGCGCGGCATCCGGTCCGAAATGCTGCGCACCCGCGACTTTCGCGATTTCACACTGACGCCGATCAAGGGGGAGGCGGGCCGCAACAAGGGTATGGCGTTGTTCCCGCGCAAGGTGGGCGGCGAGTTTATGATTATTGGGCGTCAGGACGGGAAGAACCTGTATCTGCTCCGTTCCGATCGAATCGATCATTGGGAGGGCGGGACCCTGTTGCTCGAACCGCGCTACCCCTGGGAGCTTGTGCAGATCGGTAACTGCGGTGGACCAATCGAGCTTGACGAGGGTTGGTTGGTGCTGACCCACGGCGTCGGCGCAATGCGCAAATACGCAATTGGCGCTGCGTTGCTTGACAAGAATGACCCGTCAATCGTGCTCGCGCGTACGCCCAACCCCATCCTGTCCGCCGCAGATGAGGACCGTGAGGGCTATGTCCCCAATGTCGTCTATACCTGCGGGGCGATCAGGGTAGGGGACGATCTGTTCCTGCCCTATGGGGTGGCTGACAGCTCGGTCTGCTTCGCCTTTGTCGCGATCGCCGACATCCTTGCGCAGATGGTCTAGCAGTCACGCTGGCGGGGTTAGATAAGGCTCGATCATTTCGCGCACATTGACGCTGGCCTTGAGACGCGCGGCGAGCAACGCGGTGCCGCTGATTTTGCGCTGAACGAACAGGATGTCTGCGGGCGGAATATGCCAGGCCGCCTGGTCGGTCGCGACATCCATTCCCTCGTCGCGCAATACCCCGACAAAACCACGGTCGCCAAAGTTGAAGGGTCCAGGACGGCTCATTTCGCCGATGACAACGTCAATCATTCGGTCGATCTGCTCGCGGTGATGTGCGATCGCGCCATCGCCGAGGAAACCTGCCGTCAGCGCCGCCGATCTCGCGCGGTCGCGATCCCCCTCAATCGTTGCCTGGAGGAGTGCGAGATAGCCTTGCGACGTCGGCAGTGGGACCGGGCGTGACGCGCCGAAATCGAGCAATACCAACCGACCCGTCTCGGGCTGATAACGGTAATTGGCGAAATTGGGATCGGTCTGCATGACGCCAAATTCAAACAGCTCGCGCAACACAAGCGCGATCAGCGCGCGCATCGCAGCATCGCGCGTGGCCTGCGGTGCATCGTCGAGCGTTTCGATGGGACGTCCTTCGACAAAGCTCATGGCGAGCACCTGGCCGGTGGTAAACTCCGGGTCGAGGACGGGCACGACATAATCATCGGCATCGGCAAGCAGGGTGCCGAACAGCGTCATCTGTTCGCCCTCGCGGACATAATCGGCTTCCTCGCGAAGCTGCTCTTTTGCGGCGATCAACAACGGCGCGATGTCCAGCCCCGGCGGGAGCAGCCCGGAAACGCGCAGCAATGTTGCGACGTTATCGACGTCGGAGTTAATGCTTTCGCGGACGCCTGGATATTGCACCTTGATCGCCAGATCGCGACCGTCGCGTGTCCGCGCACGGTGCACCTGCCCGATTGATGCTGCCGCGATCGGCGTCGCGTTGAACTGGGCAAAGCGCGTCCGCCAGTCCTTGCCCCATTGCGCGACGAGCACTTGCTGCAGCTGTTGCGGCGGCATGCGGTGCGCGTTCTGCCGCAGTCGCGCCATGATCTCGGCCAATTCGGGGGGCAGCATGTCGCCAGCGTCGAGCGAAATCATCTGGCCAAGCTTCATCGCCGCCCCGCGCAAATGCGACAGCTTATCCGCAATCCGACCAACATTACCGGGCGTGAGCAGCATATCGCGCATGCTTGGGCGCTCGCCATCGGCCAGCCGTCGCGCGCCTTCTGCAAGCATCCCGCCCGCGATTCCGCCCGCCAACCGCCCAAACTGGCCGAACCGAGCCAGCCGACCGCTGGGCACCGCGCGCGATTTTGCCATGTCGCGATCGCCTGGAACGTCGTCGCTCACGCAGCTTCCCGGTGAGGGTGCCAGACGTAATCACGAAGATGCCGAGACCCATGGCAGTGTGATCGCGCAAGTAAAATTTTCATCGGACAATCACCTGTTTAAGATAGCATCGGCGTCATCGCCCGTCCAGCCCGACTGCGCTTGTGTGAAATCGGCTTGACCACAAACTCATGCCGGTCTTTCTTCACCCAACCATCATCGTCGCGGGGCGAAAAGCCTGCCCGCGCAAAAAAAAGGGGGGGCGGCCAATGTTTCAGTGGAATTATGGCGACATTCTGGACGGGGTTGCCTCGGTCATTCCGCCCCAGACACCCGCCTACATTCACGGCGCTAAGATCATCACCTGGGGCGAGGCAGATCAGCGGTCAAACCGGCTTGCACGGGCGCTTCACGCGCGCGGTTCGGTGCCGGGGGACAAGATTGCCTTTTATATGACCAACCGGTCCGAATATTGCGAGCTGCTCGCGGCGTGCTTCAAGGGTCGGCTGGTCCACGTCAACGTCAATTACCGTTATACACCCGATGAGGTCTTCTACATTTTCGATAATTCTGATGCCCAAACAGTTGTTTACGGCCGTGAGTTTCGTGCCAGTATCGAGGCGATCCGAAGCCGCCTTACCAAGGTAAAGACCTTTATCGAGATCGGTGATGGTACCGACTGGGCATATCCGTTTGAGGATATGTGCGCTGCCGGCGATGGTTCTCCGCTTGGTATCAGCCGTAATCCCGACGATATGATGTTTATCTACACCGGCGGCACGACGGGCATGCCAAAGGGCGTGATGTGGACGCAGCATGACCTCAGGATGCTGTCGATCATGTCGGCCTCGGTGCTCGGTCCGGTCCCTGCCACGATGGACGAGCTGCTCACGGCGATGCGCGAAGCCGGGCCTGCCGCCGCATCGCTCATCGCGCCCCCGTTGATGCATGCAACCGGATTGGTCACTGCGGTTACGGCGATGCTGGCGGGCGGCACGGTGATCACACTCGAAAAGCCTCAATATGATCCGATTGAGGTGCTCGACACAATCGATCGTCACAAGCCCTTGAGCCTCGCTATCGTCGGCGATCCATTTGCACGTCCGCTCGCGGAGGCGCTTGATCGAGAGCCAGGTCGATGGGATGTGAGTAGCGTCGGGCGGATTGTTTCGTCGGGCGTCATGTGGAGCGTGGAAGTCAAACGCATCCTCATCCGCCATATGCCGCAAGTGGTGTTGGCCGATGCCTTTTCATCCTCCGAAGCGATGGGGCTGGGGACATCGTTGATGAGCGCTTTTGGAGAAGCCCCGACAGCGAAGTTTGTCGTGACGCAGCGCACCCGTGTGTTTGATGAGCATGACCAGCCGGTGGTGCCGGGCTCGGGCATTAAGGGCTTGGTTGCAGTTGGGCCACCCGTGCCGCTCGGTTATTACAAAGACGCTGAAAAAACCGCTAAAACTTTTCGCACGATCGACGGTGTGCGCTATTCTATTCCGGGCGACTGGTGCATCGTCGAAGCGGACGGCACGATGACATTGCTCGGCCGCGGCAGTGCATGCATCAATACTGCGGGGGAAAAAGTATTCCCTGAAGAAGTCGAGGAGGCACTCAAGCGGCATCTTGACGTTATCGACGCGCTCGTCATCGGTTTGCCCGATCCCAAATGGGGGCAATCTGTCAATGCCGTCGTGGTGCTGCGGCCTGACACCGAGTTTGACGAGGCGGTGCTGATCAGCCACGTTCGACAACATTTGGCTCCATACAAGTCGCCCAAGCGGATCGTTACAGGCAATGTCAATCTCCGCGCGCCGAACGGTAAGGCCGATTACAAGGCCGCGATTGATTTTGCCGAAATGGCGCTCAACAAGCCGTAATATATTTCCCAACAAAATGCGCCGTAGGAGTGATCAGTCATTCTGAGACTTGGCCCCCAAAGTTCCTCGTCCAAGCGTCGTATCCGTCGGTCTTCCCCAACAATCAACATTGCCAATGCCATTTGATTGATCGATAGATTGCGCTGATCCAATCGAGAGGGACGGCCGTGAAGCGGGTTCGCACAATCGCGTTTGTTGTCGTCCTGCTCGTGGTGGGGATGGTCGGCATCCGACTGTTCCAGCGCCAGATCGGCATGGCGCTGTTTGAGCGCGGCGTGGCCAAGCAGGTGGGGCGTGATGTGACGCGCGACTTGCCCGATGGGCTGCATGTCGCGCTGTGCGGCACAGGTTCCCCGCTCCCCAATCGCGATCGTGCCGGGGCGTGCACGGCGGTGATCGCGGGCAAGCACTTTTTCGTGGTTGATGCAGGCGAGGGCAGCGCCCGCAATATCTCACTCATGGGGTTGCCCAATGGCCGGATCGAGGCGTTGTTCCTGACGCATTTCCATTCCGACCATATTGACGGAATAGGGCCGATGCTGCTGCTGCGCTGGACAGGCAGCGCGAACACAGCGCCCTTGCCGGTTTATGGACCTGTGGGTGTTGGTCGGGTGATTGCGGGATTTAACGCGGCTTATGCGCTCGATAATGGCTATCGCACCGCGCATCACACGGCGGCGATTGCGCCGCCTGCTGCCGCTGGTGCCACTGCGATGCCGTTTGCGCTACCCGACATTGGCAAGGGCGACAGCGTGATTGTTTATCAGGCGGCCAGTTTGAAGGTCACCGCGTTTCGGGTGAACCATGATCCGGTCACACCCGCTATCGGCTACCGGTTTGACTATAAGGGCCGCTCGGTCGTGATCAGCGGTGATACCGCGGCCTCGCGCTCGCTCAATGCAGCAGCAAAGGGTGCTGACTTGCTGGTTCATGAGGCGTTGCAGCCCACCTTAGTCAACCTGATAACGGCGGGTCTGGCCGCGAAAAAAATCCCAAAAACCGCCAAGATCACGCGCGACATTCTCGATTATCACAGCTCACCTGAGGTGGCGGCTGATGCGGCGCAGGCGGCAGGCGTGCAGCAACTGGTGTTGAGCCATATCGTGCCGCCCATCCCCGGCCGGTTTTTTTACCCCGACTTTCTGGGCGATGCGGCAAAGCATTTCGCGGGGCCGATCATCGTCGGTGAAGATGGGATGGTGTTCAGCCTGCCTGCGGGGAGCAAGACGATCACGCAAAAGGCGCTGTTCTGACACAAGCGCCAAGCCGATTTGGGAGAGGAACTGAATGAACCGTTTTCTGGCGCACACCGGCGCGCGTTACCCGATTGTGCAAGCGCCGATGGGGTGGATCGCCCGGTCGCAACTGGCATCCGCTGTCTGCAATGCGGGCGGGCTGGGCATTATCGAGACGTCGTCTGCCGAAACCGAAAACTGCATGGCCGAAATCGTCAAG
>JBBQAU010000128.1:0-7108 GCA_038316685.1 Sphingomonadales bacterium | reverse complement strand
ATCAACGATCTGGTCACCACCAACCGTCGCTTGCGCGCGCCCCTGCCACGCACTCCAGCGACCATCGCCACTCACTGCTACATCAAGCGCGCGGGGCAGCCCCAACAGCTTTGCGAAAACACCGCCCGCCGCGCCTTGCGCGCGCAGCGCAATGTCAAATCGGTCGCGATCAGGCTGGGCGTCCAGCTTTAGCTGAAGCCGGTCACTGCCGTTGAGTATGGCGTTGAGATCGACGACCGAGCGCCCATCGTTAATCTCGGCATGGCCGATCACCCGCCCCACCCGGTTCGTCCCGACGATGGCACGACCAACTGTCAGCCGGTCTATCCGCAGCAAGCCAACGCGCACATCAAACCCGGGCAATAACGGTTGTCCCTCGACGGGCTTGATTGTTTCAGGAAGCCTGATCCAGCGGGCCGTGGGCAAGACCAGCCGGTTGATTGCCAGTTCATTCCATAACCATGAGGTCGGCTCCCAGCTGAGCTTTACTGACGGCGCAGTAAAGACAAGACCCTTGGCGTCGCGGATGCGCAGGTCAGTAATAATTGCATCGGAAAACAGCGAACCATCGATCCGGCCAACCGAGTAACGCAAACCGTTGTTGGGTGTCAGCCGCCCGATTTGGTCTGCCACGAAACGGTGGCCAATGCTCGAATCGAGCGCCAACAGGCCAAGGCCTGCCAGCAACAAGATGAGCAGCATGATCTTGCTAAGTTGCACTATCGGGGAAAGCGACAAAAGGCCGGGTCGCCTTGGACGTCCAGACGTCGGCGCAGGCTGATCTGCTCGCTCTGCCTCGCTCAAAATGCCTGCCCCAGCGACACATAAACGGCAACTCGCGTATCGCCAGGTTGCGGGTTGATCGGTGTGCCGACATCGATCCGGATCGGGCCAAAGCTGGAATAGTAACGAAGACCAATCCCCGCACCATAACGCAGCCCGCTGAAATCGGGGAACTGCGAAGTTGAGATATTCCCCGCGTCAAAAAAGGGCACGACGCCAAAATTCCCAAACGCCTTAATGCGCGCTTCGAGCGAAAACTCGGTCAGGCTTCGCCCACCGATCGGAACATTGTTGGGGTCGCGCGGACCAATACTCTGAAACCCATAGCCGCGCACACTGCCGCCGCCGCCTGCATAGAAACGCCGCGAGGGCGCTACCGCGTCGCGCGATGCGCCTAAAATCGTGCCAAGCCGAATGCGACCAGCCAGGACGATCCGCTTGCCAAATGCGCGATAGGCGCTGGCATCTAACTGCGCGCGGACATAGCCAAAAGTCGCGCCCTGAAACGAAAGTTCGGGCGATAGCCGTCCGCCGAGCCGGAAACCATTGGTGGGATCGAGCAAGTCATCCGACCCGTCATAGTTCAGGCTCACTGGTGCTGCGGCAATGAAGAAGGTGCGGCGTCGCGTCACGCCCGTTGCCGCGATCACGTCGCGCTCATCCGATCCGATCAATTCCCCGCCCAGCGACCACGTCCAGGCCTTTTGAAAAAAAATCGTGGTTTGACGCTCCAGGCGGCCACTCAAACCAAAGCTGGTAGCCTGAAACGCTACGCGATCAACATTTGATCCCGTCAACTCTGCGGTCAAAACTTGGTCGCGCCCGTTGAAATTGTTGCGGCGAAAGATGACACTGCCGGACTGTTCCTGCTCGCCCAGCACCCCGCGCACCGTTAGTCCACCCTCGGGCGGGAAAAGATTACGATGGGTCCAGCTAACCGCTGCCCGAATCCCTTCGCCCGTACCATATCCTAGCTCGCCCGCAATTGTCCGTAACGGCGCGGGCTGCAGTGCCACAGTAATGTCGACGGTTCCCGGTAACTTGCCCTCAACCGCTTTTACCTCTGCCGACGAGACAATGCCGGTTTGAATAAGGGTACGGCGCAAGTCATCCAGTCCCGCAGCGCTATAGGTCTGACCCGGCTTGAAGCGGGCGATCTTCTGAACGTGACTGGCCTGAAATATGCCGTTTGGATTGAGGAGAATTTGCCCAAAGTTGCGCAATCCACCTGGATTCACCGCTAGATCAAGTGTCGCCAACTGAGTGGCATGATCGACCAGGATCGCCGACTCGCCAACCTTTGCGAAGGGAAAACCTAGCTCACCGAGCCGCACCCTGAGTTCAGCCTCGCCCAGCGCAATCGAATCAAGGTTCAACTGATCATTTACTGACACACCAAAGGCGCTTGTGAGTTCCGCTGTCTTCTCCCCAGCCGCTGCCAGGCCCTCCAGCCGCACCGCAGCAAGGGCATAGACCGGTCCGGGTTCAACCGTCAGTGTTACGACCGGTACGCCGTTCTCGGTCGTCTCGCTGCTGGTGATGCGCGCATCAAAATGACCGATCGAGCGCAAAAGCGTTTGCAAAAGCGCCATATCCTCACGCGCCCGACGATCAATCTGGGCGGCGTTAGAGGGCTCGGCATCATGTAACTTGAGCGTCGAGAGTGCATCGAACCGCTGCCGAAACAGGGGATTCCTGATTGCCTCGATGCCTTCGATCCGAAACTGGTAGCGGCTCAATTCATTGACCGGCGCAGCGGCAATTGACGCGGCCTTCCCATCTTGGCTGACTGCAAGATCAGGCCATTCGACACCGAGTTCTGGTAGTGGCGCAAGCGACGGCTCAATCTCCTGCTGGTCGCTCTGCTGCTGAATTGGCGGCGCTGGCACGGTCTGAAACCCCGATGCAGGCGTAAACGGTCCAACGCCGCCGAGCAGAAGAGACGCGTACAAAAGGATATCGCGACCGTGAAAGCGCGTTCTCATGGGACTGCTCTACTGGCTGCGGCGGAATAGCAACAGAGTGCTCCACAACGGCTGAGCCAAAAAAACGTTCCGCGCCTTGCGCCCGCAGCGGGACGCCTAATGCACCGTGCCGATTGCCCCCTTCGCCGTCATGATTGGGATGAGCCGTTCAATCTGCCGCCACCGACAAAAATGAATTGCATTGCCAAGACTGCGACTCTTGTTGGCCCGGACGGCGGCTTCAATGCCAGCAGCATCGCCAAAATGCGCAATCAGGTCTGTCGCGTCAGTAACAGCGTTACGATCTGAAACATACGGGATGAGTGCCGACGCTATGTCGACGTTGGCGAGGAAATCAGTCTGCATCGCCGCTGCTTACATCAGCTCTGTTCGCCAGCCGATTACGCGTCGTGGTAAAGAACGGGGTAGGTATTATCGGGCAATGTTGCGCTGGCATCGGGCCTGCCCTCGTGGCAAGGCACCGTGATGGAAGGCAAATCACCAACCCCCCGCAAAAATGCCGCCGGTGGCGGTGTCCTGATCGCGCTCGGCTCGATCATCGGCGCTTTTGCAGGTGTGACGATGGGCGAATCGACGCGTGGGTTTTTCCTGGGGACAGCAATTGGCGTTGCGCTGGCGGTGTTGCTCTGGCTGCGGGACCGTAACCGTTGATCGCGGTGTCACAGCGTCCGAGTTAGCCGGACGACCCTGCCGACAAGATCAACCGAATCGCACTCAATCGTTGCAAATTGTGGGTTGTCGCTGATCACGCGGATTGACCGCCCCGAGCATTCGAGCCGTTTAACCACAAGGGCTGATTCCATCCGGAGCACGAAAATGCCGCCCTTGCCGGTCAATTTCTGATTGCCACGATCAACCCAAAGTTCGTCGCCATCAGCGATTGTCGGCAACATTGAATCGCCCTGTGCAGCGACGATAGAGATATTGGCTGGCAGCGCCCCTAACCGCCTGATGACGGCGGGGTCAACCGCCTCTCCGCCAGCAATCCGATCCTCCTCGACCAGCCCGCCGGGGCCCGCCGACGCGAGGGCGTCGATCCGGGGCACTTGCAGAAACGTCCGCGAGGGCGCTTCTGCGGATCCACCCAAAATTGCCTCTGAAACGCCCAAATACGCC
This sequence comes from Sphingomonadales bacterium, assembly GCA_038316685.1. GTDB lineage: Bacteria > Pseudomonadota > Alphaproteobacteria > Sphingomonadales > Sphingomonadaceae > Sphingomonas. The sequence goes on along the minus strand of JBBQAU010000128.1, from coordinate 3,224 downwards.
GCCAGGATGCCGCGATCACGCTCCGCCAGACGCCGAGGCGACCCGCGCACGACGAATTGCTGAAGATAGGCAGCATTGCGACCAATCAATCGCGAGAGCGACGCATAACTCTCGCTCCGCCCCGCGATCAGTGCGGCAAGAGCGGTGCGCGGATCAACTGTCTCCATAATCGATCTGTAGCCGTAGGATTTTTCCTAGACAAGTTGGAAATGTCAGAACAAACAAGGAACATAAATGCCAGACAAGGAGTCGCATGATGTCGGTGCTCAGAACGATCGAAGTTTATCTCCGTCACTCCGCCATGCCGCCCACCCGGTTTGGTCGGCTCGCCGTCAACGATCCGCGGCTTGTCGGTGACTTAAGACGCGGACGTGAGCCCCGCGCAGATACAGTTGCGCGGATCAAAGCCTTTATCGAGCGGTCACCGGCATGAGCCGTGGCCCCGACATCGGCACGCTGCTGACACGGATGCTTGAACGGCTGGCCATCGCGGCAGCGTGCCCGATCATCATTGAACAAGCCGACTGGGAACGCTGGGCAAGCGCAACTTTTTCTGGCGCGCGGCATGCCATCACACTCTCCGCAGGGCCTTCCGACGCCTTTCATGCCTGGTTAGCTGGATTGGCGGAGCAGCCGGTCGAACTCCCCGGCCATCTTGTGGCAGATCTTGTCGTCGGGCAGATGACGCGCTCGCCAGATCGGACCACCGTCAATCTTGAAGTCCTGACGGTGCAAGAACGCTAGGTGCGGATCGCCATTTGGCGCAATCGACCCAATGTTTCTTGCAGAGACGAGGAAGCAGGTATTGCGGGTAGCGGCGGGCTCTGAGCCGGGGTCCCAGCCGGAGCCGGGGTCAGGGCCGGGGTCAGGGCCGGGGTCAGCGCCAGGTGATCGCTTCGATGCGTGACGCCGCGTTCAAGCCGCTGGAGTAACGCTGCAATCGTTGCCTGGTTGTCGCGCACCGTGGAGCGCACGGCGATCACAGGGTCGGGTGTTTGTTGCTCAGGTCGAACGATTGGCGTCAATTCAAAGGTTTCAAAACGATCAACTGGATCGACCAGTTGTGGCCGAGAAAGGGGGGCAACGGGCCGGATAGGCGTCGCCGGAAAGGCAGGAATCGCGGCCGGATCAAATCGCGCCATTGGCTGGTCAAGGTTCGCTGGAATGTCGATGGGTTCACGACGCAGCGGCAAGGGCGGCACATCCTGCGCGGTTACCGGCAAAGCAGCCAGCGGCATGATCGGAACATCAAACAATTCGGGGACAATTTTCACCGGCACCGCGACCTCCGTTGGCGCTGGGGACTCATCGACAGCGGCTATTGCGCGCACATTCAAAAAGGGTGGGCCAAGATCACGATGGGCAAAGAGCGGGCGTCGCGCCGGCGCATCGGGGTGCGCATCGGCACGGCGCAGCACTGGCAAAGGCAGATCATCACTCAGTGACCCGCCGTCAGCGCTGGACGCGGCCATCGCGGGCGGCTGATTTGATCCCATTACGATCCGCCGTGAACCAACCGCGACAAAGCAGGCAAACCATGACACCAGGCCAGCACCGCCGCCACACAACAAAATGAGAACCAGACGTGCCGTCAATCCGAGCGGCGGCTCAGCAGCGGACAGGATCGCGGGGATATGGCTCCGCGATACAACCGCCTCCAGCATGAACGTCGGCACCAACGCAAACACGCCGGATGTTATCAAACCTAGCGCGCCACCAATAACTGGCGCCACCGGAAAATTTAGGCGTTTGCTGCGGAACGGCTGGACCATGAAGATAGTCTATCGGCATTTTCGATTAGTTTTTGGTAAACGGGGGCATAACGAGCAATATTAACAGCCCAGTTACGGTCGCTTTCGACATATGCCCGGCCCAAATCACGACGCTGATCCCAATCGCTGCGGTTTGCCAAAAGCTTCACCAGCGCCTTTGCCATCCCCGCCGGATCGTCAGGCGGAAAGAGCGTCCCGGTCGCGCCGTCCTGAATCAATTCGCGGTGCCCACCGACATCCGATGCCGCAACCAAGCGCCGCTGTGCCATTGCCTCAAGTGGCTTGAGCGGGGTCACAAGCTCCGTCAGCCGCATCTTCTTGCGCGGATAAACCAAAACATCGATCAAGCTGTAATAGCGTTCGACTTCTTGATGCGGCACGCGGCCGACAAAGTGAATATGCCCCGACACACTTGATGCTGCGGCTTGCGCACGCAACGCTGCCTCGCAGGGGCCACCACCAACCAGAACAAGCTTGGCACGCGGCCGCGCAGCAACCAGCGCTGGCATCGCCGAGAGGAGATCATCAAGCCCTTCATAATCATAAAAGCTGCCGATAAAGCCAATGACATCATCGCCAACGACGCCCAGCGTTTCGGCCAGGGCGCCATCATAGCCGGGCACCTCGCCGAAAAGAGACAAATCGACGCCATTCGGGCACAGCATTATCCGTGCCGGATCAACGCCGCGCGCGATGAGATCGCCGCGCAGCCCGTCACAAATCACCGCGACCGTATCGACTTTACCGACCGCCCAAGTTTCGAGTGTCTTCGTCAAGCGATAGCGCGCCGACCCTTCGACACCGGTGCCATTGCCAACCGCTGCATCCTCCCAAAAGGCGCGAATTTCATAAACCAGCGGCAAACGATGACGACGCCTTGCCCAGAGCGCGGCCAGCGCACCAAGCACGGGCGAATGCGCATGGAGAATATCGGGCTGAAATTTCTCGATCACCGCGCCGATCCGCTTTGCAAAAGCTGTTATTTCGCGGAGTTCGCCAATGGGGCTGCGGACGGGTGCAGGCGGCACGGTGCGAAAGAAATCGATTCCGTCAATGCTTTCTGCGGCGTCATCGGCGGGGCCATGACGCGGCCCGGTGACAGCAGCGACATCCCAGCCGCGCGCCATCTGCGCCTTCAATATCGCACGGGTGCGAAAGGTGTAGCCGCTATGCAGCGGCAATCCGTGATCGAGGATATGGAGAATACGCATCGCCAAAACGCTGTGCCACGAGAGTGTTTAACGCCGCGTCAACCCGCTCGCGCGTATCGCAAGATAAATCGCCGTCGAAAGGAACAGGGGGCATGATCGATAATTTCGCGCTTGGCCTGAGCCACGGGCTGATGATGCTTGCCGCATGGCTGCTGTTGCGCAGGCGCGATCTCGACACGGAGGAAAGCGCGCGCGCCAAGGACAAGCCGGGTGCGTGATCTTGCCTTCATCGCATTTCTGG
>JBBQAU010000127.1:0-7143 GCA_038316685.1 Sphingomonadales bacterium | reverse complement strand
CCGCCAAAGCCGTTCGCAAAAGCAGGGCCCTGGCTATAACCGTGCCCGGTCTGATCGAGCGCGAGCACAACATAGCCGCGCCGCGCAAACTCTATCGAAAATCCGTCCTGCGTTTCGCGCGAGTTGATATAGCCATGGACGGTGAGGATGCCCGGTGCACGGTGTTCGGGCTTGGCGTTGGCAGGCACATAGAGCAGCGCGCTCATCACCTTGCCGCCCGTCCCGATGAAACGAATGTCGCGGACGCTGACCCCGTCGGTGCGGCGGATCGAGTCAGCGAAGGCGCCGCCACCAAGCGCCAGCAGCAACCCGATGATGAGGAGCCACAAACCCCCGCCCTGCTTGCCCAATTCGATTCCCCCGGATCGCCAATTGACGCCATTGCAAAACCGGCCAAGCTGGTATTGTCGGCGTTTCTTGCCGCCGTTGGAGACGTGTTGATGGCACAGGTCAAGGTGCTGGCCTTTGATGTATTCGGCACACTCGTCGATTGGCGCACCAGCATTGCCCGCGAGGCGGCGGCCATATTTGCGTCAATCGGCCGCGATGATATCGACCCGCCTGCATTCGCCGATGCGTGGCGCGCCTTGTATCAGCCCGCGATGCAGACGGTGCGATCGGGCGAGCGTCCATTCACTAGGCTTGATGTCCTAAACCGCGAGACGCTCGATATCCTGCTCGACCAGCAAGATGTGACGGGCCTTGATGAAACCGCTCGCCACGATTTTGCTTTTGCCTGGCGGCGACTTGATCCCTGGCCCGATACGGTGCGAGGCATCGCGGCGCTGCGGGAAATCCACCCCGTCGTCACGCTCTCCAACGGCAATATTGCGCTCACCATGGAAATCGCGCGGCGGACCGGGATGGTGTTCGATGCGATCCTGGGTGCCGAGGCAACGGGTTTTTACAAGCCGCTGCCGCAATCCTATCTGGCAACCGCCGACCTGCTTGGCATCGCGCCGGCACAATTATGCCTTGTCGCCTGCCACCACAGCGACCTGAGCGCCGCCCGCGCCTGCGGCCTGCAAACCGCCTATGTTGATCGGTCGATGGAATATGGCGGCCGCACGGCACCTGATGCCCACATGGCGCAGGATTGGGAATGGTCGGTGGGCAGCCTAACTGAGTTGGCCACCATCATGACGGTGAACCAGGAACCGTTGGCTTAGCTGGCGTATCCCGGATTGACCCGATCCAGCTTCCGCAACAACGCGGGCCAGGCCAAGCCTTCAGCGAGCATCGCCATTCCGGGGCCGCTCGATTGCTCCTCAACCTTATGCTCGACACCCTGGGGCGGATTGTGGAGGCCGTTGCGACCAGCCGCAAGCATATGCACCTGCGCTTCGCACGCGCGTTCGATGAAATAGAGCCGCAAAAACGCCTGTGGCACCGATGCGCCAACCGCCAGCGTGCCATGATTACGCAGGATCATAGAATGCTTCGTGCCGAGATCCTCGACAAGCCGCTCGCGCTCCTCCAGTTCGGTCGCGATGCCTTCATACTCGTGATAAGCGACATCATGCTGCGCGATCATCGCTGTCTGGGTGTGGGGTAGCAACCCGTCCGCCATCGCCGACACCGCCTGACCATAAGGTGTGTGCAAATGCATAACCGAGGCTGCGTCTTCGCGCGCGCTGTGGATCGCGGAATGAATGACGAAACCAGCGCGATTCACAGGCGCCGGCACATCAATCACCTTCTCGCCATCGACATCGATCTTCACAAGGGCAGAGGCGGTCATTTCCTCAAACATCAGGTTGTAAGGATTGATTAGAAAATGATGGTCAGGCCCCGGCACACGCGCTGACAAATGCGTAAAGATCAGATCATCCCAGCCGTGCAAGGCAACCAGGCGATAGGCGGCGGCAAGGTTCACGCGGGTCTGCCATTCCTCGGCCGAGACCATGTCACGGATTGTTTCAGCGGGTTTCAGGGCAGTGGCCATATTCGCTCTCCTAATGCGCGCGGCCGCACCGCGACAATCGCTGCGAAGCATCTATAATCAAGTGCGACGCACCTGAACAGCATGCCTGAACGCTTGACGGCTGGCCGTGCGCAGTAAAGGATGCGCCGCATGGCTGGCACTACCCCGACTGACCCTGCGTCGCTGTTCCGCGAAATGCTGGGACAATGGGAAAACATGGCAAACGAATTCGGTGCCAATGTCTTGAAAAGTGGTGAATTCACGCGTGTGATGCACGGCGCAAATGCCGCCAATATAAAGTTTAAGGAAGCACGCACCGACATGATGGAAAAGGCGCTCGATGCCGCCAACATGCCATCCAAGAGCGAAATTGCAGATATTTCAGCGCGACTGCATCGGATTGAGGCGACCGTAGAACGAATCGAATCGATGCTGTCCGGACAAGTCGGTGGGATCATCCCGTCCGAGCCGCCCCGCCCCAAGCCGAAGCGCACACGCACCCCTCCGGCCAAGGCGGCCGGGTGAGCGACGGCGCGTCAACGGGCATATTGGATCAGGCGCGCGTCGAGTTCGACCGCGCATTGAAGCGCAATATCAAGGGCCTTGGCTATTTCACCTCGTCCGCGCCGGTTCTTGGCGCCAGCCCCAAGGATCGGCTGCTTCAGCGCGGGACGATGAACCTGTATCATTATCGTCCGATGTCGGACGAGGTTTACCGTGTGCCGTTGTTGCTCATCATGGCGACCACCAATCGCGGCTATATCTTTGACATGGTGCCCGAGCAGAGCCTGGTGGAATATCTGCTCAAGGCCGGATTCGATGTCTTCATGCTCGACTGGGATGCACCCCGCGCCGACGAAAAGCATCTGGGAATCGACGATTATGTCCTCGATTTTCTGCCGAGCTGTATCGAGCGCGTGCAACAGGAAACCGGCGAGGATGACTTCACTATCGTCGGCTATTGCTTTGGCGGCGTATTGTCTGCGCTCTGGGCCGGGCTTCACCCTGATGCACCGCTGAAAAATTTGGTCTGCTTCACAACGCCTGTCAATTTTTCCGAGATGGAAATGTTCCAGGCATGGTCAGACCGTCGGTTCTTTGATGTTGATCGGCTCGTTGACAGCTTTGGCAATTGTCCGGCTGACTATCTCTACACCGCATTTGATATGCTGCGCCCCGGCGCGCGGATTGCGGGTAATATTCGGTTGATGGATAACATGTGGAACGATGAGTTCGTTAAGTCGTTTCGCATGTTCGATCGGTGGGCAGCCGACATGCTGCCGCTTGCCGGTGAATATTTTCGCGAGACAACAAAGAAGTTAATGTGGAACAACGAGTTGTACAACGGCACGATGGAATTGGGCGGTCGACGGGTAGACCTTGGCGCGATCACCGCCCCATTCCTGCACGTCACGGCCATCCACGACCATATCGTGCCTTCGGCCGCATCGGCCCCGCTGATCGAGATGATCGGATCAACCGACAAGGAAGCCGTGGCGATGAAGGGCGGCCATGTCAGCCTTGTCGCTGGCGGCAATGCCATCAAGCGGCTTTGGCCCAAACTAACCGACTGGCTTTCGGAGCGTTCGACATGAGCCATAGCATCCGCCGTTTCGCGCCAACCGACCAGGCCGCCATGCTCGCCTTTTCCGCAAGCCTGCCGGAACACGACCTGCTATTCCTCAGCCGTGATTTGAAGCACCCCCGAGTGGTCGAGGCATGGGTAGCAGCGATTGGCGAGGGGTATATCGACAGCCTGATCGCCGAGGACGACGGGCGGATTGTCGCGAGTGCCGCTTTGGTCCGCGATCCGCTCAGTTGGAGCGCGCATGTTGGCGAGGTTCGCTTGCTCGTGTCGCCTGATCGTCGCGGCGCGGGGCTTGGACGCGATCTTTTGGAAGCCATATTGGCAATCGCCGCAGCCCATCAACTGACCAAGCTCGTTGCGCAAATGACGCCAGATCAAACCGGCTCCGTCGCCTTATTTGAAAGCCTTGGCTTTCGCGGCGAAGCACTGCTGAGGGATCATGTCTGTGACCGTTCAGGTCAGTTACACGATCTTGTGATACTCAGTCATCGATCGGGCGCAGTGGCGGCAAGTCACCAAGCCTTTGGCTGGACCGAATAGCAAACAAGAAGTGGGGCAAAAACCCCGAAGGACTGCAGGAGAATATCAGATGGCTAATTACGCAACCGCGGCAACGCCCGTCAGCCCACCCTCACCGCTCCTCGCGCTGACCGAGTTACCGCGCGCGCTGCTGGAGTTTGGCTCGCTTGGCCCTGCTGCCGTCCCGCTGCTGGCACTCTCGCCGCGCGGCGACGGTCACCCGGTGATGGTGTTGCCCGGCTTTGTCACCAGCGACATGTCCACGTCGATTTTGCGGCGCTTCCTTGACCGGCTCGGCTATGATGCTCACCCTTGGAACCTTGGCCGTAACCTTGGCCCTAAAGCGATCGGATGGCAGGGTGAGAAATTGACCAAGCGCCTTGATGAAGTCCATCGGGCAACCGGCAAGAAAGTCAGCCTGGTCGGCTGGAGTCTGGGCGGTGTGATGGCGCGTCAGTTGTCGCGCCGACTGCCTGATGCCGTCCGCCAGGTCATTTCCTTGGGTTCACCCTTTGCCGGGACACCGAAGGCAACCAATGTCTGGCGTGCCTATGAAACATTGACCGGTCACAAGATCGACAGCGAAGATTTGCGCGCCCAGTTGCGCGAAAGCGCGACACCACCGCCGGTCCCGTCAACCGCCATTTATACACGCGAAGACGGTATTGTGGCGTGGCAGAATTGCGTCGAACCGGAATCTGCCGAGACCGACAATATCGAGGTGCATGGCAGCCATTGCGGGCTTGGCGTCAACCCGTCGGTGCTTTACGCCATCGCGGATCGTCTCGCCCAGGCCGAGGGTGAGTGGCAGCGTTTTGACCGCAGCGGTATTAAATCAATCGTCTATCCCGCCGCTGGCCACGCCTGAGTCACGGCCCGGACCAGCCCTCCCCGAGCGGACCCGGGGAGGAAAGCTGGCAATTAACTCACTTTTTGGGCGAGAACGGTTTGGCGGCATCCTTGCCAAATTGTAGGATCAGGTCGCCGATTTCACGGGCCTGCGTCATGCTGCGTGTGCCCTGTTCGCGGATGAAATCACCCTGCACCTTCATCACCTCAGTCAGGTCCTTCGCCTGAGCGGCGGCGCGCATCGCGGCAAATGCGCCGCGAGCATTTTCTTCGGCCTGATCGATCATCTTCATACCAACGGTCGCGCCGCCCTCGGCAATCGCTGAGCCCGTCTCACGGATCGCCTCGCCCGCCTTTTTGGCAGGATCAACAATACGCTCGCTAATCGATTCTTTTACCTTGTCGGCGGTTTCTTTCATATCGGCCATCACACGGTTTCCTTTGCTGCGGTTTTGGCCGGTTTCCGCCCGGCTGCGGTTGGCTTTTTAGCGACCGGCGACTTTATAGCCGCCTTTTTCGCCACTGGTGTGACACTGGCGGGCACCGCCTCAACAGGGGCATTTTCAACCGCATGCCTGAGCGCCTCAAACGACGATCGCAGCGCCGCGGCATAAACGTCGGGATCAGGCATCATCACGCGATCACAGGTAAAGGAAATTGCGATGGTATCGGTGTAGCTGTAGATCGTGTTGATCAGCCCCATCGAATCAAACACTGGCCCAAGGCCATACATGCCAACCATCTTCGCCCCGCAGAAATACAGTGGGATGCGGCTGCCCGGCACATTGGTGACGACGCAGTTAAAGACCGGCGCAAGCGCATTGGCCGCCCCAACGCGCGTGTAAAGCCGCGCGGCAAGGCCTGCGAGACCTGACGGGATCAGCTGGCTATAATCGGTCAACGTCCGGGCACCGACGGCCCCCGTCATCGCCTTTGAATTAGCCGCCTCTTCATGGACAAAGCGCAGCCGCTCAATCGGGTCGGCGATCTGGGTACCAAGCCCTACCACCATTGCCGAGACGAGATTGCCGAGTGCTGCCTTCTCGCCTTCCACGCGGACTGAAATCGGTGCCATCGCGGTCAGCGAGTCAACGGGCAGTTCGCCCTTGTCCTCAAGATACTGCCGAAGCCCGCCGCCGACGATAGCAAGGATCACGTCATTGACCGTTGCCCCTGGCACCGCATCCTTGATCGCGCGGACATCTTTCAGCGCAAACGGTGCCGCATCGAACACGCGGTGCGCACCGACTTTGGCATTGAAGCGTGTCTTGGGGGCCATTTTGGCGTTCTGCAGACTGATATCGCCCTTGCTGACGCCGAGCGTTAGCTTGGCCATCCCCGGCAGCGAGCGGCCGATCGTTTCGGCGATGCGCATTGGCTGACGCAGTGAGTTGAAATAGCTGCGCATCAACAGCTCAGCGACATTGGGCATGTTTTCCGGCGCCCAGCTATCCTTGCTCTCGCGCGGCGTCATTGACGCGTCAATGTCGTGCACGGCGGCGGACATCTCGACCCCGGACATCCCGTCAATCGCGGCGTGGTGCACCTTTGATACAAGCGCGAAACAGCCCGGCGGCAGGCCCGCGACATTGTCGAGGCCCTCGACGATCGTGAACTCCCACAGCGGCTTGTTGAGGTCCATCGGTCGCGAATGAAGCCGCGCCACCTGAATACACAGCTGACGCCAATCGCCGGGTTTCGGCAGCGCGATATGACGAACATGGAATTCGATGTCGAACTCGGGGTCCTCGATCCAATAGGGGTGATCAAGATCAAACGGCACGCGCACCAGCCGCTGACGAAAGCTGCGAGCACCCTCCAGCCGACTTTCGATGAACTTCAAGATATCCTTGAATCGGACAAAGCCGCCTGGTGCGCTGGAAGGATCATATATCCCGACCGAGCCGATGTGCATCGGGGTGTGCGGCGTTTCCAGATAGACAAAGCTCGCGTCCTGGCCCGATAACTGAAGCATGAATTCTCCCTCTCCCTCCAGGACTGCGAACGAAATAACCCGGCAATCCTATTGATGCCCCCAGTTACTCGCAGTTCTCCTGCCCCTCTTCAAAAACGGGAGGGATCCGTATTGTTACTTGCCGAAGCCGAACACGTCCTGATGGAAGCGCCCTTCCTCGATCATCTTTTCCAGCCAATCCGAACCCGTTGCATGGGTGCCACCCAATTGCGCCACCTGAATCCGAATCAATGCATCGCGCACCGCTGGTGCCATAAACCGCCCGTCACCGCACAGATAGATTTGCGC
>JBBQAU010000126.1:0-7167 GCA_038316685.1 Sphingomonadales bacterium | reverse complement strand
GGCGCGTCTTCAATCGCGGATAACTTGCCTTGGCCGGGCATTCTTGCGCCATCCGCCACGACCATCCGGGCATCCTGCGCGCGAAGCCAGCCGATCCAATCGGGCCACCAGCTGCCCTTGTGCTCAGTAGCGCCTGCAATGAATTCGGCGAGCGATGTCAGCGGCGCGTCATTGGTCCAGTGGCCATATTTTTGCGCAGACGGCGGGTTGACGACGCCTGCGATATGCCCCGAACCCGCGAGCACAAAGCGGATGGGGCCGCGCAGATGCTCGGTCAGTTTCCAGACGCTCGCGAGCGGGGCAATGTGGTCTTCGCGTCCGGCCTGGACATAGGCGGGGGTTTCGATCTTGTGCAGATCAATCGGCACACCAAGCGCATGCAGCGCGCCGGGCTGAACAAGCCGATTATCGCGATAAAGATCGGTCAGATAGGAATGGTGCCATTTCGCAGGCAGATTGGTAACATCACCATTCCAGTGCAGCAGATCAAAGGCGGGGTAATCCTTGCCGAGCAGATAATTGCTGACGACTGTGTTCCAGATGAGATCGCGCCCGCGCAGCAGGTTGAAGGTGGCGGCCATGTAACGCCCGTCAAGATACCCGTCCTGACTGAGCGATTCGACAAGCCGAAGGCTGGCATCGTCAACAAAATTGAGCAGCTCGCCCGCCTCGCTGAAATCGACTTGCGCTGTAAAGAAGGTGGCCGATTTGACCTTCTTGGCCCTGGACTTGGCCTTGGCCTTGGCCTTGCCGTTGCCGTTGCCGTTGTCCTTGTCCTTGCCCGCGAGCACCGCGAGCGTCGCGGCAAGCGTCGTCCCGGCAACGCAATAGCCGATGGTGTGGACCGACTTAACATCGAGCAGGTCGCGGATCGTATCAATCGCCGCAATTTGCGCGGCGATATAATCGTCCCAGATGATGTCCTTCATCGAGGCATCAGCCGACCGCCAGCTGACCATGAAGACCGTGAGGCCTTGCTCGACTGCCCAGCGGATGAAGCTCTTTTCCGGGCTGAGATCGAGGATGTAGAATCGGTTGATCCAGGGCGGAAAGATGACCAGCGGCGTTTTGAGCACATCTGGCGTGGTCGGCGTATATTGGATCAGCTGGAACAATGCCGTCTCTAGCACGACCTTGCCGGGCGTCATCGCGATGTTGCGGCCGAGTTGAAACGCATTGGGATCCGTGTGCGTCAACTGCCCGCGCTGCATGTCCGCCAATAAATGCTGAAAGCCCTCGGCAAGGCTTGCCCCGTCGGTCGCCATCGCGCGCTGGAGCGCGACGGGATTGGTAAAGGGAGAATTGGCGGGCGACATCGCATCCAACAAGGTGCGCATCGCAAAGCGTGTTTGTTCGCGCTGGTGGGGGTCAAGCCCTGGGACCGATTCTGCGGCATGCATCATTGCATTGGACATGAGCGAATAGCCCTGCCGCATCAGATCAAATACCGGATGATCCCATTCGGGGCCGACAAAACGCTTGTCCTTTGGATCGACAACGTCGCGATTGGCGGCGGCAACGGGTGCCAACAGCTGACCCCAGCCATCAAGGATGGCCTGCATGCCTGCCTTCATGTCAGGCACAATGGGTGTTGCCGGGTCAGACAAGCTCAGTGATTCTCCTTGACCTCACGCCTAACACCAAAACTGGCCGGTCGCACTAGGCTGCGGGGCCGGGGCGATGTGTGGCCGTTTCGTTTCGCCTGTATGCTTTTTCTGGATTGGGCATGGGAATTCGCCCATGATGGTCAGCGACAACAAACGAAGGTCGACATGTCCGAAGAATTTTACCGCATCAAGCGCCTGCCACCCTATGTCATCGCCGAAGTCAACGCGATGCGGGCGGCGGCGCGCGCGAGTGGTGAGGATATTATCGATCTTGGCATGGGCAACCCGGATTTGCCGCCGCCGCCGCATGTCATAGAAAAACTCTGCGAAGTTGCTGCCAAGCCTGACGCGCATGGCTATTCGCAGTCAAAGGGGATTCCGGGGCTGCGGCGCGCGCAGGCCAATTACTATGGCCGCCGGTTCGGGGTCGATCTCGATCCGGAGAGCGAAGTCGTGGTGACGATGGGATCGAAAGAGGGGCTGGCGAGCCTTGCCACCGCGATCACCGCGCCGGGTGATGTCGTGCTCGCGCCAAACCCGAGCTATCCGATCCACACCTTTGGCTTTATCATTGCAGGTGCCACGATCCGCGCGGTGCCGACCACGCCCGATGAACGTTATTTCGAGGCACTTGAGCGCGCGATGAACTTCACCGTGCCGCGCCCATCAGCGCTCGTTGTCAATTATCCGTCGAATCCCACTGCCGAGACGGTCGATCTCGCATTTTACGAACGGCTGGTTGATTGGGCGCGCGCGAACAAGGTCTGGGTAATCTCCGATCTTGCCTATTCAGAACTTTATTTCGACGGTCGGCCAACCTGTTCGATCCTTGAGGTCAAGGGGGCAAAGGATCTCGCGATCGAATTCACCTCGCTCAGCAAGACATATTCTATGGCGGGGTGGCGGATCGGCTTTGCGGTCGGCAATCCGCAGCTTATCGCGGCGATGACGCGGGTGAAAAGCTATCTCGATTACGGCGCGTTCACGCCGATCCAGGCGGCCGCCTGCGCTGCGCTGAACGGCCCGCAGGATATCGTCGAGAAAAACCGGCTGCTGTATCATCACCGCCGTGACGTGCTCGTCGAAAGCTTTGGCCGGGCTGGTTGGGAAATCCCGGCACCGCGCGCGTCGATGTTTGCTTGGGCACCTTTGCCGCCCGGGCTCGCGCATCTGGGCAGCCTGGAATTCAGCAAGCAGTTGCTGACCCACGCCCATGTCGCCGTTGCGCCCGGGGTTGGGTATGGCGAAAATGGTGAGGGATTCGTGCGCATTGCAATGGTGGAGAACGAACAGCGACTGCGACAGGCGGCGCGCAACGTGAAGAAATACCTCGTCAGCATGGGCGTCAACACCTCCGCCCAGACGGGATAGCGCGCGGATAGGCCGCGTCCTCGCCAGAGCCGCACTGATCACGCATCGTCAACCGGCCAATCGTGTGAGCGCCGCGTGATCAAGGATTGACCGTCGCGGACGGGGACGGCATCGACCACGGCATGACCAGACCCGGATTTGCCTTCTCCACCCGCTTCAAGGTGCGCTACGCCGAAGTAGATGCGCAACGCGTTGTCTATAACTCGCGCTATCTTGAATATGTCGATGTCGCGGTTTCGGAATTCTGGGAGCAATCAGGGCTGGAAGTGCTCGGACCCGATTGGACGGCGGCCGAATTTCATGTCCGCCATACCGAGATTGATTATCACAAGCCGTTCGTGATGGGCGATGAGGTTGAAACCTTTGTCCGCATCGACGCGCTCGGCCGCACCAGCATGACGCAACGCTTTGACATGTGTCACGCAATCACGGGCGATCTCCACTGCGCGATCACGATGGTGATCGTTCAGGTCGATCTCCAAACCGGCAGGCCGATGCCGATGACAGCAGAGGTCCGCCTGGCGCTTGAGAAACTTGTCGCGAAAGCATCGGTGGACGCGCAGTAAAAAAAAGCCCGCCGCACGCCCGCTACTCGGCGGCCCGTACCTCAGCCGGATCGATCACGACATGTTCGGGCAGCGACCACAGCAGATCGTGCTTCTTCAGGACCCGACCGTCCCACGCGCGCACCTCAATCTGTGCAATCGGCCTGCGATCGCGCTCGTCGACGAGGATCGGAGTGGCGGGCACGCCCGTTTCCCAGCGCTCGCCCCATTGCCGCAGCGCAATCATCGTTGGCAATAATTCAAAGCCTTTATCAGTCAGGCGATATTCAATCTTGCGGCGATCATCGGGCATTGCCTCACGCTTCAAGATGCCATGTTCGACCAGACGCGCGAGACGATTGGCAAGGATATTGCGCGCGATGCCAAGCTCTGACTGGAATTCCTCGAAATGGTAGAGCCCGTTAAACGCGGCGCGCAAGATCAAAAAAGACCATCGTTCACCCATCGCCTCAAGCGCCGCCGGAAGGCTGCACTCGGCCAGTTCACGCAAGGGTTCACGCAATTTGCCGGACGTCATCTGTTAATCCTAGCGCAAAACCTGTGTCATGCGAATGAAATATGAGTTTCTAGTTGCAACTAGAAACTTAGTGAGATAGGTAGTGGTTCGCAACCTAATTCGGTGCGCATCAAATCGATCATGGAGAACAACATGACCCGCATAGTTTCAAGCCTCGCTGCCCTCGCCACGTCCGTCATGCTGCTGTCGTCCAGCGCTGGCTTCGCCCAGAACGGTGCCTATTACATGGCAACCCCGGTGACAGCACCCACCAAGGCCAATGTCATCACGTCTGGCACCTTGTGGAAATGTGACGAAGGCGTTTGCGTCGCCAACAAGAGCACGCAGCGCGATGTCATCATGTGCCAGCTTGTCGTCCAGCGCCTCGGCACGCTCAGCGCCTTTGCGATCAGCGGGACGCCAGTCGATTCGGCGATGCTCGCCAAGTGCAACGGCGTTAAGGGCTGAATTTAAGAACTAACTGGTTGCCAATCAGCAGCACGTCGGGCCATCGTGCCCGCGTGTTGCGCCAGTATGAACTTGTTGATCGCGTCCTGAGCTACGATCCACAGGCTGATGAAGCCTTGCTCAACCGTGCGTATGTGTTTTCGCTGCGCGCCCATGGTGCACAAAAACGCGCGTCGGGCGACCCCTATTTCAGCCACCCGATTGAAGTGGCGGGGATTTTAACCGATCTGCACCTTGACGACGAAACAATCGCGACAGCCATTCTGCACGATACGATCGAAGACACTGTCGCGACCCCCGAAGAGATCGAACGGCTATTTGGTGCCAATGTCGCGCGCATGGTTGATGGCGTGACCAAGCTGTCAAAGATCGAAGCCCAAACCGAAAATGAGCGCGCTGCTGAAAATCTGCGCAAGTTTCTGCTCGCGATGTCGGATGATATCCGCGTCTTGCTGGTGAAGCTTGCGGATCGTCTCCATAATATGCGCACACTGCATTATGTGCCCAACCCCGATAAGCGCCGTCGCATCGCGCGTGAGACGATGGATATCTATGCCCCGCTTGCTGAACGCATCGGCATGTATGAATTCATGAAGGAAATGCAGACACTTGCTTTTCGCGAGCTTGAGCCGGACGCCTATGATTCCATCAATCGACGCCTTGAACAGCTCAAGCAGGGAGACGGCGACCGGATCGAAAAGATCGGCAAGGGATTACACACCCTGGTGTCGCGTCACGGGATCGCAGCGGAGATTTCCGGCAGAGAAAAACATCCTTTTTCGATCTGGAAGAAAATGGCCGAGCGCCATATCAGCTTCGAACAGCTTTCAGATATCACAGCATTTCGGGTGATCGTGCCCTCAGTCGAGGACTGTTATGCTACGCTCGGCATCCTTCACCGCCGCTGGCCGATGGTACCCGGCCGGTTCAAAGACTATATCTCGACACCCAAGCGCAACGGTTATCGGTCACTCCACACCTCGGTGATGCATGCCGAGAATACGCGTGTCGAAATCCAAATCCGAACCGAGGAAATGCATGCCGAGGCCGAGTTTGGCCTCGCCGCGCACTGGGCCTATAAGCAAAACAAGGTCCGGCCCGATACGCAAATCAGCTGGATTGCCGACCTGGTCGAAATCCTTGAAACCGCCGATAGCCCCGAAGAGTTGCTCGAACATACCCGTATGGCGATGTATCAGGATCGCATTTTCGCCTTTACGCCGCGCGGTGAGCTCATCCAGATGCCCAAGGGGGCAACGCCGATTGATTTTGCCTATGCGCTTCATACCGATCTTGGCGATCAGGCAGTCGGGGCAAAGGTCAACGGCCGGGTGGTCCCGCTGCGAACGCAAATTGCCAATGGCGACCAGGTTCAGATTTTGCGTTCCAAGGCACAGGCACCGCAAAGCGGCTGGTTGAACTTTGCCATCACGGGCAAAGCGCGCGCTGCCATTCGGCGGCATTTGCGGATGACTGAGCGCGCCGAAACGCAGACGCTTGGTCGCAAAATCTATGATGAGATTGTCCAGCGCCTGCCAACAACCCCTGCAACCGATGCCATTAAAGTTGCCCTCAAGCGGCTGAAGCTGACTGATGAAACCGCCCTGATGACCGCCATCGCGCGGCGACAGATTACCGACGCCGAAGTGATGGAAGCGGTCATGCCCGGTTCTGCTGGCAAGGAAGCCCTGCATGCGATGCCCCCACAATCAACCGCCATCTCAATCAAAGGCCTTACACCCGGGGTCGCCTTTGATTTGGGCGAATGTTGCCACCCGATCCCCGGCGACCGGATTGTCGGGTTGCGGCGGCCCAATGAGGGCATCGAAGTCCACCAGATAGACTGCAAGAAACTGGTCGATGCCGATGACGCCGACGACGCCGACTGGATCGATCTTGCCTGGGGCGACAAGACCGACGGCGGCGTTGCGCAAATCTCGGTCGATCTCAAGAATGAACCAGGCGCACTGGGTGTCGTTTCGACAATCATCGGCGCGCACAAGGCCAATATTCTGGGTCTGCGGCTCGACAACCGCGATACCGGCTTTCACACCAATACGATTGATGTCGAAGTGCATGATCGCAAACATCTGGTCCGCCTGATCGCGGCACTGCGCGCTGCCGATGCCGTCAGCTGGGTTGAGCGCGTTTAGGTCGTGATGATTCTACTTGACGCGTCCGTCCCGCGCATCGTCGAGGGGCGGGCCGCAAGTTTGGCGTCACGCATCTGGACGTCGCTCGACACGACCGGTCAAGTTGTGGATCAATCAAAAACCATCTGGGCCCCGAGTTGCTTGCCACTACCAACTGGCGGGCTAATATCGCGCAACTTGAGCTCCTTTCCCAAAAAAAAAGGCCTGTCATCATGGATCGCCGCAGCTTCCTAACCGCTACGAGCACGGCAACCGCGCTGGCGCTGAGCCCTGGCCTTTTGCGGGCCACCACGGCACCGAGCGGCGACGCGGCGCTCGACGACTTGTTTGGCAAAATCTTTGACGACAATCTTGACGAATCGCCTGAATCCGCAACGCAACTCGGGCTCGATAAGGGCGCACGCGCCGCGTTGAAGGGCAAGCTTGATGATCGCTCGCTCGCTGGTCGGGCTGGCGATCTTGCCCGCACCAAACGGGCGATCTCGCGAATTGAGGCGATCAAGCCG
>JBBQAU010000125.1:0-7189 GCA_038316685.1 Sphingomonadales bacterium | reverse complement strand
TGTCGGTTCCGGTGATTACCGCGCGCGGCGGGCCGAAGGTTCGTCCCGGCGGCAATTTCAGCCTCGCGCTGACCGAGGCGTTAAACCTCTCGACCAGCAAGGACGCGGCGGCGACGCTGGCCGTCATCAAAAACGCGATCTCGACGACGCAGACCGCCTATCGCTCGCTTTATTGGGATGCGGGCAAGGCCGCGCTCACCAACGGCTCCACGCCCGGCGCAAATGCCGGGTTGAGCGCCGCGCAGGCGGCGCAGCTCGACAGCTACAAGTCGGCGCTCGCGCGGCTGACGCCGGTCGCTGACACGACCTTTGGCTCGTTTTACACAGGGTTTTGACCATGCCGATTTCAACGCCCCCGTTGATGACCGGGATCGGCCAGGCGATGAAGAATTTGTCAGAGCGCCAGCGCGTGATCGCGCAGAACATCGCCAATAGCGAAACGCCGGGCTTCAAGGCGCGCGACGTCACGCCGCCGAATTTTTCCAGCCTGTTGTCGGCGCAGGAGGCAGGCAAGCCAGCGGTTGTCCGGCCGCGCATAACGCTCACCAGTGGCATGACGGCACTTGGCGCACACCAGATCATGGCGGGAAACATCGTGCCCGACCGCGACGTTTCCGAAACCAAACCCGACGGCAACAATGTCGTGCTGGAGGACCAGCTGCTAAAAATGGGCCAGATTCAGGCCGATTTCGCGACAATGACCAGCCTGTATCGCAAGCAGTTGGGTTTGCTGAAGGCAGCGATCGGGCGCCAGTAATACCAAGTCTCACTGATCTTGACCTATAAATCCCCTCCCCTTCTGGGAAGGGGTTGGAGTGGGGCCGTGCCACAAACGGATTGCGTGAGGAGAGGCCCCACCCCCATCCCCATCCCTGAAGGGGAAGGGGGAAGAGTCGGACGGCAGTGAAGCAGCTCTACAAACTCGCGTTGACCGAAATTGGTGTGGCCACTTCGGTTCGCGAGACGATACCACCTGCGCCGTAAATTGCGCTGCGCATGCCGGAGAGGCGGCGTGCTTCGGTCGCAACTGCCGCCATCATCTCGGTCGACAGTCCGATCTGGCGCTCCAGCACACGGGCGTTGACCTGCGCGGCCGCCCCCAGATGCCGGATCGCAGCGCTGAGTGTTTCGCGCGCTTCGTCGTCGAGCGCGGTCAGCCAGTCCGGGCGCGTGCGTTCGTATTTGGCGGTCATCGTCTCGAGCGCTGCGACGAGCTTGATCTTTGCCGCCGCCATTTCAGCGAAGTCGCGGTGCCGGATTGGCGAGAGAAGGCGGGCAGTTTCCTCCTCCATGATCGCGGTGAGCGAAGCGATCGTATCGATGAACTCACTGGCCATTGCCAGATCCCCCCTGCATTTTGATGATTTGCGCCATCACACTAGGGGCAAGGCCGATGCCGCCGCGCTTGGCGAACGCGGTGCCGAGCTTTTCGGCCAGGACGCCACGAAACATCGCTTCGCCGTGACTACCCGAGAATTGATCGTCGATTTCGACGCTTTCCATTATCATCTGTGTCATCTGTCCGAGGAACACAGCCTCGAATTTCTCGGCGGTATCCTTGGCGTCGGTGATGGCCTTGGAAGGAAGGGGTGCGGACAGGAGTCCGGCAGTGGTTACCGATACGGGCATTATTGCACCTCGATCTCGGCCTGAAGCGCGCCGGCGGTTTTAACCGCTTGAAGAATCGTGATCAGGTCGCGCGGACTGACGCCGAGCCGGTTCAGCCCGCTCACGAGCGATTTTAGCGAGGTGCCACCATCGATGATGGCCAGCGATTTACCGCTGCCGTCATCAACCGAAACCTGAGTGCGGGGCAAGATGGCGGTGGTTCCGTCCGATAGCGGTGCTGGCTGGGATGCGATGGGCGTTTCCGAAATGCTGATCGTCAGCCCGCCCTGCGCGATCGCGACAGGGCTAACTTGAACATTGGTGCCCATCACGACTGTGCCAGAGGCTTCGTTGATCACGATCCTCGCCCGCTGATCAACCATCACCTCAAGATTTTCGATCGCCGAGATCAGGATGATCATTGATCCTGTGAAGCTTCCGCGCGCGGCTACTTCGACCGTCGCGGGGTCAAGCACCTCGGCTGTGCCTTCAAAACGGCCATTGATGGCGGCGGCAATTCGCTGTGCGGTTGTAAAATCCGGGTTTTTGAGTGACAGCTTCAAGCTGGTCGCCGATTTGAAGGCAAAGTTTACCTCGCGTTCGACAATCGCGCCACCTGCAATCCGCGCCGAGGTGGTGACGCCGCGAGTCACGCTCGCACCCGCCCCCTGGGCCTTGAAGCCTGACAGCGCAACCGGACCCTGTGCCACGGCGTAAATCTCGCCATCCAGCGCGCGCAGTGATGAAACGAGCAACGTGCCGCCCTGCAGGCTACTGGCGTCGCCAAGCGACGAAATCTGGACATCGATCTGCGATCCAGCGCGGGCAAATGGGGGCATGGTTGCCGAGATCGAGACCGCCGCGACATTTTGTGTCTGCATCAGCGAGCCGCGGACGTTGACGCCCATGCGCTCAAGCATCGCTTGCAGCGATTCCTCGGTGAACGGCGCGTTGCGCAACCGATCGCCAGTGCCCGCCAAACCGACCACCAGGCCATAACCGACCAATTGGTTGGGGCGGACATTCTCAATGTCGACAATGTCCTTGATGCGCGGCCCGCTCTGCGCACTTGCGGGCACGATTGCGGCCAGCAACGGAATAAGGATTGCCAAGGCAAGACGAGCAAAACGCATAAAACACCCCGGATTTGTCGAAATAGTGCGGTTACTTTCTTATAGGATGATAAGGGGCGGTTTCGCGTTCCGGACAGGAGAAACCTTGCGCATCACTGGCCTCGCCCCACCTATCCAGAAATTACTGCTGACGGCGCTGCCCAAGGTGACGGCATTCGCCGTGGCCGAAACGTCGACGCCTCCGACCGCGCCAGCGGCACAGGGTGCGCAGCCAGTCAGCGTGCAAATGCTAGTGACGCTCGCCACGATCGAGCCAGCAATTGATCGCCGCCGACGGATCGCGGCCGATGCCGATCGCGGGCTGCGCGCATTGGAGCGGCTTGAAGCGACCTTGTCGGCCGGGCTGCCGCCGCTCGAACGGCTAAGGGAGGTTGCGGCATGGTCTGCCGAACAGCGCACCCCGCAGGATCCCGAATTGGCGGCGATCTTCCAGGACATCGAGCTGCGCGTTCGGATCGAACTGGCCAAGCACGACTTCGTCGTTTGATTGCCAGTTGCTGTCTTTAGCTGCGCTGTGGTGAGATGCGCCGTTTGGACAGCCGCATGACATAGCCGATGATCTCCGCCACCGCCTTGAAATGCTCGGTCGGGATCGGGCGGTCGATCATCGCGCTGGCATAAAGCGCGCGCGCGAGCGGCGGGCTCTCGACGATTGGTACGCCCGCTGCCTTGGCGATATCACGGATGCGCAGCGCGATCTCGTCCATCCCCTTTGCCACCACGACGGGCGCTGCCATTGCGCCATGATCATATTTCAGCGCGACCGCATAATGGGTCGGATTAGTAACGATCACACTAGCGGTGGGCACCGCCGCCATCATCCGTCGCCGCGCGCGCTGGATGCCGATGGCGCGAATTTTGGCCTTTATCTTTGGATCGCCCTCACTCTGCTTGTGCTCGTCCTTCACCTCTTGCAGCGACATTTTCATGCGGTTGAAAAAGGCGCGCCGCTGATAGACAAAATCGAACAGGGCAATCGCGCCGACCAGCATGCCGACCGACTGGATCATTGCCCGGACGATCTCGCCCGCTGCCTGCGCGATCATGCGCGGTTCGGCGCCGACGAGGTGGTCGAGCCCAACCAGCTTTGGCTCGACCACCATCGCGGCGATGACGATCACCACCAAGAACTTGGCAAGCGTCTTGGCGAATTCGATCAGCGCCCGTTTGCCAAACATCTTGCCGAGCCCCGCAATCGGGGAAATTTTTGAAAATTTCGGCGTCACCCGCGACCAGGACAAGGTCGGTCGTCCCTGAACAAACATGATCAACAGCGCGAACCCGAAAAGCAGGGCGAGGATCGGCGTCAGTGCGCGCAGCAGCGCGGCAAATATGCCCGTCGCGAACGCCTGCGCCCCAACGGGCTCCAGCGCATAGTCGTCGGCACTTCCCCACATTGCGATCAGCATTGGCCCAAGCTGGGCTAGCGTCCAACTGCCCAAGCCGCCGACCACGATGATCATGGCGATGAACATCACCGCGTGGCGCACCTCGGTGGAGGTGGCGACATCGCCCTTGGCGCGCGCGTCGGTGAGCTTTTTTTCGGTTGGGTCTTGGGTCTTCTGGTCCTTGTCCGCCACGTGTCAGGTCCAGCTCGTCTTTAGCCAGTGGACCATTTCCGAGGAGAAAGCGGTGAGTATCGTGCCGAACAGCGTGGCAAACAGCGCCATGCCAAGTAACAGGTTGAGCGGCTGGGCAATGAAGAAGATCTGGATTGCGGGCGCAAGCCGCGCCGATAGGCCGAGCGCCATGTTGAATACAATGCCATAGACCAGCAATGGCGCGGCCAGGCTAATCGCAAGGCCCATCGACTTGCCGACGGTGAGGATTGCGAGTTGCGCAAAATCTGCTGCCGGTGGAAGCCCGCCGACCGGGAAAATCGCATAGGAATGGACGATCGCGACGATCCACAAATGGTGGACGCCCATTCCCAAGCACACCACGGCCGCCGCAACACTGACCAGCTTGGACAGAACCGCCGCCTGCCCGCCCTGCGCTGGATCGTTGATGAGCGCCGACGACAAGCCGACCTGCAGACTGACGATCGTTCCGGCCATGGCGGCTGCAAGAAACATGATGCGGATGATCATCCCCATTGCCATTCCGGTGAGCAGTTCGGCGATCAGGATGCCAGGCAGTGCCATAGTATTCTGGGCAAAGGGTGCGATCTGCGAACCCATAAAGCCCCACAGACCCACAGTCATGCCAAGCGCTAGCATCAGTCTGATCTTTGGCGGGATTGCGTCTTCGGAAAA
Source organism: Sphingomonadales bacterium (assembly GCA_038316685.1). Lineage (GTDB taxonomy): Bacteria > Pseudomonadota > Alphaproteobacteria > Sphingomonadales > Sphingomonadaceae > Sphingomonas. Next base: position 2,193 of record JBBQAU010000125.1, on the reverse strand, counting down.
GACCGGCAGAAGCATCAGTACCGCGCCGACCCGTGCGAACAGGATAAGAAACGCAGTCGCTTCGGCGGGTACAAGCTCCATCTCAGCCGCTTACGATATGGCGACAGAGCACGGTCATGAAGTTTGCCAGCGCGTGGCCGATCATTGGCAGCGACAACAGCATCACGATGCCGATCGCCAGCAATTTTGGGACAAAGGTGATTGTCATCTCTTGGACTTGCGTGAGCGCCTGAAACAGCCCGATGACCAAGCCGACCACCAGCGAAGCGATCAACATCGGGCCGGCGATCGTCAGCACCAGGATCATGCCGGCTTGCGCCAGTTCCATCGCATCGAAGGACTCCACGGCGGATCAGATTTGCATGCGCATGATTTCGGAATAGGCGCTCACCATCCGGTCGCGCACGGCGACAACGGTATCGAGCGCGGTTTCCGCTGCGCCCATCGCCGTCACGACATCGATCAGATCGCCCTTGCCGGCGACTTGTTTGGCGCTGGCGCTTTCGGCGCTGCGCATGCTGGTCGCAGCGTCGGTGACCAGCTTCTCGATCATGCCGCCAAATCCGCCGCCCATGTCGGGACTATTGTCGGTTTCGGCCAAGGGGGAAGGCTTTGTTACGCCCAATACGCGGCCATAGGCAGAAGTCGCGTCAAGTGCTCCGATCGACATGGATGTGTTCCTTATTTCAGAAGGTCGATGGTGCGCATCGTCAGGCTCTTGGCCGCTTCGATTGCGCTCAGGTTGGCTTCGTAGGAGCGTTGTGCTGCCTTCATGTCCGCGCCTTCGACAAGCCCGTTGACGTTTGGCTTCTTCACATAGCCGGCTGCGTCTGCGGCAGGGCTGCCGGGCTGGTAAACCCGCTGAAAGGCACTCTTGTCCGACTGTATCGAGTCGATCCGCACGCCTGCCGCACCGGTCTGTCGGTCGACCTCCGACGAGAAGGTGGGAAGTCGACGGCGATAAGGATCGCCGCCTGCTGTTCGCGAAACTGAATCCGCGTTTGCCAGATTCTCCGCGATGACCCGCATCCTGAGCGACTGCGCCCGCAAGCCCGACGCCGATACGGCGATCGATGTTTTCAAATCCATGTTGCACTCTCCGGCAGCCCTGTCGGCTCGCTTCACCGTTATAGGCAAAAATTGCCTAGTCGGCGCAGCAGCCGGAAAATTTTTCCTATAAGTTGATACAAAGGAGTGCTGCCTTATGTCCGTTCTCGAGAGCATTTTCGTCGATATGTCGATTGTCCTGGGATCGGCCCAGGTGCCGATCCGCCAGATCCTCAAAATGGGCCGCGGGGCGATGATTCCGCTCGACTGCAGACATGACGATCCGACTTTAGTCTACGTCAACGATTCGGTCGTCGCAAAGGGCCGCGTGCTGGTCGATGGCGACCAGATGTCGCTAGAAATCACTGAAGTCGTGCAGCGAGTGCGGAGCTGATGGACCTTCTGTCGATCTTGCGGACGCTGGGCGGGCTGGGAACGGTGCTTGGCTTATTGGTTGGGGCGCTGTGGGTGGTGCGCCGTTATGATATTCGGCTGCCGGGTCGCACCGGAATGACGCGGGTCAGCCGGCTTGAGCTCATTGAGAAATTGCCGATCGACGCGCGCCGCTCGGTCGCGCTATTGCGTCGTGACGGGCGCGAGCATCTTATCTTGATCGCGCCTGAAGGGCATCTGATCCTTGAAAGCGCGATTGCGCGCGAGGCAGAGGCGACGCGCGATGCCATACCCGGTGCCACGCCCGCTGCGCCGCTCCCGACCAACCCCCAGTTTCGCGCCGAGGTTGCCGCCGCTGCGGACAGCTTTGGCGCGCTCGTTGACCGGGTTAGCAACCGCGCTGGCCCCACCAGTCGCGCGCTGAGGGCGCTGATCGGTCACACCGCCAAAATTGCCCGGCCAACGCCCCCGCGTCCACTCAGCCCGCCAACGCGGATCGCGGGCACGCCCTGGCTCGATACTCCGCCAATGCTGACGGATGTTTTCGCTGCCGCCACGACGTTTGGTGCGCAGGTCAGCCGTGCGCTCAAGGCACCGATGACTTGGGAGGCTTTGACGACCGCACCGGCCGCGCCGTCACTTCGGCCCACCCCACCAATCTCCCCCGCGTTGCATGTCCCGTTAGTTACAGCGGTGTTTTTGATCCAATGCCTAGAGGCCAACAATCTCTCCCGCGTTGCACGTCCCGTCAGT
>JBBQAU010000124.1:0-7267 GCA_038316685.1 Sphingomonadales bacterium | reverse complement strand
CAATGCCCGCATTTTAGCTGCTACCCGCGACGATCAACCTTTTCATGATCCGCAAGGCGCACGTAAAGCAATGGCCTGTTGGGGTTGGCCGCGCGCATGGCTTGATTTCGAGACGGTTGCCCCTGCGATCCCCCGCTGGATCGGCACCCGCCCGTTCCAGCAGATCCCGTTCCAGTTCTCGCTACACTTGGAACAGAAGGACGGGAGCATGACCCACCATGAATTCCTAAGCTGCGACGGCTTTGACCCCCGCCGCGCCTGTGCCGAAGCACTGGTGGCGCACGTCCCCGTAGGCGCAACCGTCGTCGCATATAATGCCGCCTTCGAGCGGAGCGTGCTGCGCGCGCTGGCCTTTGCCTTCCCCGACATGGCCGCGCGGCTCGAGGCGACGGCAGAAGCGACGGTTGACCTTCTCCCGCTAGCGCGCAATCACTGGTATCACCGTGATCAGCGCGGCAGTTGGTCGATCAAGGCGGTGCTGCCTACCATCGCTTCCGAGCTCGATTATAGCACGCTTGAAGTGAAGGACGGCGGCGATGCGCAGGCCGCCTGGTTCGAAGCCGCCGATCCTGCCTGCGCTCCCCCACGCCGCGAGGCGCTGGAGGACGCGCTCAAGACTTATTGCGCGCGGGATACCTGGGCGATGGTGGCGGTAGCGCGGAAGCTAGTTGGCAACTGATCTGGTGAGGAATGATGCGACGACCAATATCTGTTTGGGCACTCGAAGACCTTGGCCGGTTGCGCCTGGCCGAGAACTTTTTCATGCCCGGCATGCTCTATTCAGCGACCACCAACCACTACGGCAACCCTAATATTCCCGACGAGCCGGAATGGGCGATTGCGGCAGGGAGACTTCTGCAACGGCACAAAGCTATACCATTCACGTCGTCGAAAAGCCTGGCTATCCGACCTTACTCTGACAGATCGATGGGATCACGTTCTCCTGTCGCATTCCCGTTGCTTGGCACGCAAAGCTGTGCATAGGTGTGGGAGAGCATGACGGTACCGATATATCTCGATGGCCTCGCAACACTGCCGCTTGCACCGGAAGCGCGCAGCGCGATTTTGTCGGTCTGGGAGCAGCCGGGCAATGCCGGATCGCCCAACGCCGCGGGGGAACGCACCGCGAGAATCATCGCTGACGGCCGGGCGGAAGTCGCCGCGCTGATCGGCGCCGCGCCGGCCGAGGTCATTTTTACCTCAGGGGCAACCGAAGCCAATAATCTAGCGTTGCTTGGCGTGGTGCAACATTACGTGGCGCACGATGAGACCCGCAAACGGATAATCATCACAGCTGTCGAACACAAAGCGGTGCTGGAGCCCGCGCGCATGCTCGCTAAGCAAGGCTTTTCACTAAGCGTCGCGCCGGTTGATTCGAACGGCAGGCTCGATCTCGTCGCGTTCGAAGCGCTGCTCGCCGACGATTTGCTGATTGCATCGGTTATGATGGTGAACAATGAAACCGGCGTCGTTCAGCCTGTCGCCGAGGCCGCCGCCCTTGTTCATGCGGTGGGCGGGCTGATGCACAGTGATGCCGCGCAGGCCGCGGGCAAGATTGCTATAGATGTGCTTGACCTCGACGTCGATTATCTCAGCCTGTCGGCGCATAAATGCTACGGCCCGATGGGCATCGGCGCGCTCTATGTCGCAGCCCATGCCCCTAAGCCGGCACCCTTGGTGCATGGCGGCGGTCAACAGGGCGCGATCCGCCCGGGCACCGAACCTAGCGCGCTGATCGCCGGCTTTGGTGCTGCAGCCAAGGTGGCGCTGACCCGGTTGGAGGACGATCATTGCCACGGACAAATGCTGATTGACGCCCTACTTGACGGTCTCGCGTCGCGCCAATTGAGTTTCCGCCGGATTACCGGCGACGCAACCGTTGTTCCGGGCAGTGCTGCTCTCCAGCTTACGGATATCGATGCCAGCCAATTGTGCGCCGCTGTCGCCCGTGACGTGTCGCTCTCAACCGGATCGGCCTGTACATCTGGTCAAATAAAGCAATCGCATGTCCTTGAAGCCATTGGCTTTTCGGAAGTCGATGCGAGCCACGTCGTTCGTGTCTTTTGCCACCGCTATCAAACTGTCGATGAGATTGATTTGGCGGCCGACCGCATTGTCGCCGCCGCGGACCGATCTCGGCTTGCGGCTGGAGAGGTTCTCCAGTAGCGTTCCCATATGAGGCGCGGAACGACAAAGTTTGATTCGAAAGGGCAGTTTGCGGGACATGAGACGTTTCCGCTCCGCCTCCTTTGGCTAAAAAAAGCGTTCGACGCGGTCGGCGAGCAAGTCGATTCGAGAACATTCAAGGAACAAGGCGCGATAGCGCGCTTCGGTGTCGGTCGCAATATGGCGGCCTCGATGCGCTATTGGGCGCTGGCGACGGGCTTCCTCAGTGAACGGGATCGAGTGATCGCTCCAACCCCGCTTGGCCGCGCTATCCTCGCTGACCATGGGCTGGATCCATATCTGGAACGGGCCGCGACGATCTGGCTAGCGCATTGGCGTGTGGCCAGCACGCCCGACATGACCACGACGGCCTATTTTGCCTTCAATCACCTCAGCGCGATCGAATTTGATACAGCGATGCTGATCGAGGAGTTGTTCGTGCTAGCCGAGGACAATCGCTGGCGGGCGACGCGCGGGACGCTCAAGCGCGACATCGAGGTATTCCTGCGAAGCTATGTGCGGCGCGGCGACAGCCTCAATGAAGATGCAGCCGAACCCCTGTTGGCTGAACTCGCGATCATTCGTGAAGCGCGGCTCGGTGGCTGGTATGAATTTGTGCGCGGGCCCAAGCCCAGCCTGCATGATGCGATCTTTGCCTATGCGCTGGGCGATTTTTGGGACCGGTCGGGCGGGTCGACGACGTTAACTGCCGAACAAGTTTGTTACGCATGGGGCTCGCCGGGCCGCGTTTTCAAGCTCGACGAGGACAGCGTCATAGCCCGGCTGATGAGGCTCGACGACCTGACCGACGGAGCATGGCAATGGGTCGATACTGCAGGCTTGCGCCAGATCCAGCGTACCGCCGCGTTCGATCCTATGACGACTCTAGACCTTGCATATCCACGCGCTAAGCTGAAGGCGGCGGCATGACCAAGCTTTCTGCAATGGTGAAGATCGACCGCCGCTTCGCTCGGTCGGCTAGACTCGACACCGACCTCAACGGCACGCCGCCGCTGGTCGGCTATGTACTACAAGCGAGCGTCGCCAAGGCGCTAAAGACCTTGGCCGACAACCAGTGCGACAGCCACCAGGGAGCCTATACCTGGACAGGCCCCTATGGAGGAGGCAAGTCCAGCGCCGCGCTGCTCGTAGCCAACCTGGTCGTCGGCTCAAAGGGTAACCGCAAGATCGCCCGCGATATTGCAGGCGAAGCGCTGACCCAGATCTATGCCGATGCGTTTCCCGAATCCCATGGCCCCTGGAAGATCGTGGCGGTCACCGGGAGCCGGGCCCGATTGCGCGATGCAATCGTCGACGCCGCAACCATTGCGCTCAAATGGAGTTCGGCGCAGGCCGCCCAATATGGCGCAAGCAACGACGCGCTAATCGCCGCGCTGACTGCGGGTGGCGAGACGGCGTCGAGCGGGACACTGCTGATCCTCGACGAACTTGGCAAACTGCTTGAGCATGAAGCACTCGAGGGGGGTGACGTTCATCTGCTGCAGGACCTTGCCGAGCGGGCGACCCGCAGCAAGGGGCGGCTGGTCGTTATAGGTATCCTCCACCAGTCCTTCGATCAGTATGCCGCGCGCGCTGCCAGGGATGCACGCCAAGAATGGGCCAAGGTTCAGGGTAGATTCCAGGATATAGCCTTCCTGTCGGGCGCCGATGAAACGGTGGCCCTACTGGGGCGCGCTATATCGGCCGAGCATCCGGCCGATGCCGTTGATCAAGCCCGCAGAGTCGCGGAAGCGGTAGCCAGGCGCCGGCCGACCGAGGTCGAAGCCCTCACTAAAGCATTGAGTGACACCTGGCCGCTCAACCCGGTCAGCGCCTTGCTGCTAGGCCCAATTTCCCGGGCGCGGTTCGCGCAGAATGAACGCAGCGTCTTTGGCTTCCTGAGCTCTGCCGAGCCTTCGGGATTCCAGGAGTTTCTCGAGCATGCCGAGGATGGCAGCGGCACCTTTGATCCCGCGATGCTATGGGACTATATGGCCATCAATTTCGGCATGTCGCTCGCGGCAGGCAATGATGGCAGCCGCTTCAGCCTCGCCTATGAGGCGATCGAGCGCGCGAGCGCCAAGGGTGAGAGTCTGCATGTCGCGCTAACTAAGTCCGCGGCTATCATTGAGTTTTTCCGCAACGGTTCTGGCTTGGCTCTCGCCGACGATTTTCTCGCAGTAGCGGTCCCAGGCGCGGCACCAAAGGCGGTTAAGGCGGCGATCAAGGACCTGCTCGATTGGGCGATCCTTATCCGCCAACCCCGACTTGGTGGCTATGCCCTGTTTGCGGGTAGCGACTTCGATCTGGAGGAAGCGATCGAGCGCGCCATTGTGCCGGTCGACTCGCTTCAGCTTGAAGGCATCCCGCAGCGAGTGGGCTATGGGTTTGCCACCGCCAAACGACATTACTTCATTACTGGAGCGCTACGAAACTTCGAGATCGCGCTTCAGGTGGTGAAGTCCGACGACGATCCCGACGGCCTCGCTGCACGCATTTTGAACCGTCCGCAGCGTGGGAGCGGCCTCATGCTCTTGTTGTTGGGCGACGGCACATTGCCACGCCCGGCGACTGACGCGCTGACCAAAGCGACGGCAAAGGCGCTAAGGGTTAGTGGGCGCGTCATAGCGCTCGGCGGAGCCAACGAAAGCTTCGCCCTGCGCAACGCTGCGGCTGAACTGATGGCGGTCGAGCGCGTGTTTCGCGAACATCCGCAGCTCGAAGGCGACCGCATCGCCAGACGTGAAATCGCCGCGCGGCAGTCGCGCTGCATCGACGAATTACACCGCGAGCTCGAGGCAGCGCTTGAGGGCGCCAAATGGCATCTCTCGCCAGCGCCTAGCAAGTCGCACAGCGAACCGCTCGCCGTCATCGCCAGTATTTTGGCCGATGCGGGCTACGCTAAAGCGCCAATTCTCATGAGCGAATTGCTTCAACGCGACAAACCCTCGTCCAGTGCCATGGCGGCGCTGCGCGATCTGGCCCATGCCATGGTCGGTGGGCTTGCTCACAAGCAGCTCGGGATAACGCAATATCCCGCTGAACTCGGCCTCTATCTGACCGTGCTCAAGCCATTCGGGTTGCACCGCGAGATCGAGCAGGGTCGCTTCGACTTTACCGACCCGGACGATAGCCGCGAGGGCCAATCGCTGAGACCCGCATGGGATCTGCTCGAGCAAGCCGGCGAAGATCCGCTTGACGTGACCTACGCGAGGTGGGCGTCTCCGCCTTACGGAATCAAGCACGGGGTCATGCCAGCACTTGCCCTAGCCTATATGCTCGCAAACCGGGAAACGGTCGCGGTGTATATCGACGGCGTTTATCAAACCGCGATCGACGACGTGGTCGTCGACCGGCTGCTACAGAAGCCCGGTAGTTTCCGCTTGCGCCACATCGATCGCTCGGTGCGCGAAATGGCCTTTTTAAGCGGCCTAGCCAAATTGCTGCAGGTCAGCGAGAGCAGTGCATCGTTGCCGATCGCTGCCGCCCTCTTTCAGCGCTTCGAGGCCTTACCTAATTTCGCCAAGCGCACCTTGCGACTCGCTCCTGATGCGCGGAACATTCGCGGCGTTGTTATGAAGGCGGACGATCCCGAGCGCCTTTTGTTCGACGATCTGCCCGCCGCGCTGGGCGATCGCCTGTCGCCCGACGCGATCTACGACGCGATACTGGCAGCCGAAGCGAGCTATCCGGCACTGCTCGATGAGCTACGGGTCACGCTCGCCCGCGCGCTCGGCATAGATCACCGCGATTTCGGTGGGATCGCCGATCGCACCCAACAAATCCGGGCCATGACCAACGACTATAATTTCGATGCCTTCGCCGACCGGGCGGCGGCGATCGAACAGGGGACAGGCGATATAGAGAGCCTAGTCAGCTTGCTGCTGCATCGCCCCGCGCGCAACTGGTCAGATCGCGACCGCGAGGAAGCACTGACCGAGATCGCTCGCTACGGACGGCGCTTCCGAGAGCTCGAGGCGCTTGCGGTAGTCCGTGACCGGCGAACCCACACCGAGGCTTTGGCCCTAGTGGTAGGGCTCAACCCGTTGGCGCCGCCACTAATGTGCAGCTTTATCCTAAGTGACCAAGAAAAAGCAGCCGCCGCGGGCATGGCTGACAAGCTGGTCGCCGCACTCCGCGCTGATAACAATAGCAGCCGCCTTCAGCTGGCGGCGCTGGCGCGCGCGGTGGCGACGCTTGCGGCAGAAAACGAAGACAAGGTGGAAGCGGCATGACGAACGAGCGCCATATCCTCGGGTTGTCGGGTGGCCGAGATAGCGCCGCACTTGCAGTCTATATGCGGCAAAACCGACCAGAGCTCCCTCTCGAATATTTCTTCACTGACACGGGCAAGGAACTGCCCGAAGTCTATAGTTTCTTGGACAAGCTCGAAGGTTTTCTCGGGTGCCCAATCCAGCGCCTCAACCCCGATCGCGACTTCGATTTCTGGCTCGACGAATATGGTAATTTCTTGCCATCGCCGCGTACTCGCTGGTGCACCCGGCAACTCAAATTGCGGCCGCTAGAACATTGGCTGCGCGAGGATCTGGAATCCGGCACCACGATCCACAGCTATGTCGCGATCCGCGCCGACGAGCCAAGCCGCGAAGGCTATCAGGCGACGCACCCTAATATGCTGGTTCATTTCCCGCTGCGCGAAGCCGGTATAGACCGTGCTGGCGTGCTCGAGATCCTAGGCCAGAGCGATGTCGGCGAACCGGCATATTATCAGTGGCGTTCGCGCTCGGGTTGCACCTTCTGCTTCTATCAGCAGAAGATCGAATGGGTCCGCCTTTCTGAACATCATCCCAACCGGTTCGCTGAGGCGGTCGATTATGAAAAGACCGCGCTCAAGGACGGCTCACCTTTTACTTGGAGCCAGGGCGAAAGCCTGACCGAGTTGATCGCGCCCGAGCGCGTCGAGCAGATCAAAGCAGACTATGATAAACGTCGCGAACGCCTGCGCCGCAATCGGCGGGTCAACCCGCTTTCGGCGAACACTGCCGAGACGATCGACGAAGTTTACGGCATCGACGAAGGCTCGAATAGCTGCGTCATTTGTCACAAATAGCGCTCCTAACTGGCGGTGCGAAGAACGCCT
>JBBQAU010000123.1:0-7284 GCA_038316685.1 Sphingomonadales bacterium | reverse complement strand
GCCACCGGCAGCAGCAGGCACGCCAGCAGCAACAGCAGCGAGCCGATCGACCGGGTGGAAAGGGCGGCGATGCGTGCCATCAATAACTCACGATGATATTGGCGAGGAGCGAATAGTAAAGCTGGTTGCGATTGTTGTTGCTGAAAAGGTCGCGAAAGCCGCTGCCGGGGACGAGCACCGCAAAGGACAAGCGGCCGACGATGTTTTGCGTTGCCTTGGGTCGCCAGATCGCCGCCATCGAGAGGTCATAGCCGATCGGTTTCGGGATCGTGCCTTCGACGCGCAATTCCTGCAAAGTCTCGGTCGTCGCAAACCAAAGGTGGTTGGCGTTACCCGATACCCGCAAGGTCGATGTCAGATCGAAATCGGCACCAACCCCCAACAAGACCGTGCCGGGATTGTTAAAGTTCGATTGGCCCTGCTCCTTTGAGGATCGCAGCGAATTGAGCACGCCGTTGCGCCCGTTGAGCGAAATTGCCCGGCCGCCGCCGGCAAAGGGGATCGTCTGGCGAATCCAATAGCTGGTGTCGGCCCCCGCAAAGATCGGGTTTTCAAAGATCGCGTCGAAGCCACCCTCGACATCGTCGAACGGGTTGTTGTCGCCGCTGGCATACAGGCCCGACAAACGGATGCGAATCCAGTCATGGTCGTAGCTCAATTCGGTCGCGCCGAAATAGGCGCGGATTTGCGCCGGTCTGCTCGTGAAAAAATTGTTCCGGTCCGAACCAAGGGCTGCATAGAGCGAGGTCGTCAGGTTCAGCCGCCCGATCCGCCCGTCATTGCTATAGCCCAGATAAACGACGTCGTAATCACGACCGCGCAGATCGCCGATCAATGCGGGACGAACCGGAAAGCCGTTGGTATCAACCTCGATCTGCGCGCGCTCCCGGTTGAGGTTATAGACCGCAGTCACCTGGCTCGTGAGGCCGGGTATCAGGAAATCCTGACGATAGAGATTGGCGACGAAAACGACGTCGTTACGCGGGGTTTTCAGTACGCTGTTCAGCCCCGAATTGGTGTCCTTTTCCAGACGCCAGAACGCCGCGAGGTTGAACTGAAAGCGATTGTCGTCGCGATTGCCGAAAAGGCGGACACCCAATTGCTGATCGTTGAACAAAAACCCGCGAAAATCGCTTTGGAATGGCTGGATGCCGACACGGATCGATTCAAAATCGTACCGATCGGATGTGTTGCGCAGGTGATAATCGACGAAGAATTCCTGCACGCCAAGAAACGCATCGGTTCGCGTCGTTCCCTTGCTCGGCTCGACGAACAGAACCCGCCGTTCGGGCACCTCGACATGGTTGATGTTGATGGCAAATACAGCGCGATATTCAATCTCGGGCGGCTTGAACGCTGTCGATCCCTTGAACAACGACGCGCCGAAGAGGAAGGTTTGCGACAGCACCAGACTGGTGTCGCGCCCGAACACATCCAGCGCGCCCGGCCGCTGCGTGGTCTGCACCCCTACCGGAATCGGAAAAGTGCGCGCTTCAACCACCGTGTCGCTGACCGCATTGGCAGCAAAGAACCAGTCATGACCGCGCAGCGGCAGCCATGGCAGCTTTTTCAGATCAATCGGGCGATCGCCCTTCAGGACGTTCTGGTTATACGGATCGAACCAGCGCGACTTGACGACGCCGAGCGTCTCGATCAGCCGCCAACGGTCGGGAAGCGGTATTTGATCGGTCGGGAAGGCCTCGGGGCGGGGCGCACGGACCGCGCCAATGTTGGTCTGGGTGACGGGGTCGGGCAGTATTTTTTCAAAGCCAGGTCGTTTGCGCCCTTCGATCGTTTCGGCAGGATCGGGCTGAGGCGCGGGCTCCTCGGTCGCTTGTGGCGCGGCAATTCTTGGCTCCGCCTGTTGCGGCGGTAGCAACAACGCAATTAGCGGTAGGGCCAGCGTGCTCGCCATTAGAGGCCCTGGCAGACATTCTGCGTCGCGGTGTCGAGGAACGGCGCAAACGGGCAGCTGATGTAGCGCAGCCGCACCGACGCGTTGCCGAGATTGACAGAGATTTGATCCGCACGAAGCATCATTGGCGCATTGCCAATCCCGCCGACGCGCAACCCGGCATTGTTCGTACCGAGGAAACTAATCATGTCATCCTGATCGATACCATCCCCCGACACACCGATCGCCCCGACCAGCGCTGATCCGCGGTAGATCGGCACGGCACCCGGAAAAATCTGGATGCCGTTTTGCAGTGGATTGAGCCCTGCCGCGACGTCGGGTGCCTGCGTGCATCGGCTGGGCGTATCGGTTGCGCTGGCACCCGTCACAAACGCGAGATGCTGGCCCAGATTGCTCAGCACCAACGCCGATTGCAGCCCGGTGCTAAACGGATTGAACTGCGCGATCGGGCGCGACAATGGCCCTTGTGGCCGCCCGACTTCGCCATCCGGGAAATAGGGCCGCGCAAGATTGCCGACCGAGCGGGCGGCATAGGCAAAGCCACCGGTCACGGCGCTCGGTTCGCCCAGGAACGTTCGATAGGCCGCGACGAACTGACGGACATCGGCGCTGGGATTGGCAAGCAGCGAGGCACCCGCGCGCGCGCTGGAAAAGAATGCCGCCGTCCGTGCCTTTTGCAGCGAGACGTCGATCCCGAAAATTCCGGCATCCGGCCCGCGCACCACGCCCAACACCGCACCGCGCGTGTCCACCATCGAAATGCTGACCTGCGCGCGCGTATCGAGCGGTTGCCTGATCTGACCGCGCGCGCGGCTCATGATCTTGAACGCTTCTTCCAGAATAACGCGCGTTTCGGTGGCGGTCAGTGGCTGGGCGACATCGCCTGCATCGGTCCCGCCACGGATTGGAAAGCGGTTGTTGCCGCCGCCGTCGCTGAGCACGAATGCGTCGGGCAGCGCGAACTCAGCAGGTCTGACCGGCCGGATGCCCGATTGCTCCGTCCCATAAACGCTGCCCGCAACAACCGTCAGACCGGCCTCGCCGAAATAGCCGCGCACGGCAACGAGCGCGCCGAGCGCTGGGGCCGTCGCGGCATAGCTGGGCGTGGTGGTAGCGCTTAGCAATCCGGCATAGCTCATGTCGGTGTAACGCAACTGCGTGCCGTCAACAGAGATACGGTTCGCCCGGATCGGCTCAGCCGCCTCGAAGCCGACTGTTCCGGCCAGCGCGATCGCCTCTTCGGGATCATTGTCGATGTCGAGGATATTGGGGTCCGACCCATAGACTCCGTCCGCCATCACGCCGACCGCACCCACGACAACGCCATTCTTGTAGAGCGGGAAACCGCCGGGGTCGGCCGACAAACCAAGCGGCGACCGCTTCGGCCCGATGAATTGCGCCGTCCCCGTCGTGGCGTAGCGGGTGGCGAGGTCCGAACATGGCAAGGAACTGAACTGCACGCCAAATAACGGCCCGCTTTCGAGCCCGACCGAGCTGGGGGCAGGCGGGAAATGCTGCTGGACGATCTGGCTTGCCGTCCGCGTCGAAAAGGCGTTGCCGCCGCTCGACAGATATGCGCCCGTAATCGCCTTCGCGATGGCTCCTGCCTCCGCTGGAAAAGTCAGGTTCTGGGCGTCGATGTTGCTGCCATTGGGCGCAGCGCTCGACGTTGCGTTGGCGCGCGCGCCGGTCATGCGGAACACCGCGAGGATGTTGCCGACCCGGTCGGACACAGCAATGACGGCGGGCAGGCTGCGCGCGCGTGCCTCGGCGGCGGACCGTGCAATGACGTTTTGGACGTCGATGACGCTCAACGATTCCGCTGCGGGGACGGTATAGACGCTTACAGGCGTCGGGGCGGGACTTGGTGAGGGCGACGGTGTGGCTGTCGGTGGCGGCGACACAGCCGCCGTCGTTGATCCGCCGCCGCCACTGCAGCCGCTCATGATGAGTGCGGCGCTCGTTGCCAGCCCGGTGAGTTGGCGTGCGCGCATCAGCGCAGGCTCCGGATACTTCGGACGGCGTTCGCCAGCGACGTACGGAATTCGGGCGGGCGATAGCCATTGGGTTCGCGCACTGCTGCATAGGCGCGGTTGATGTCGGCGCGAATCCCCGCCGCCGCGCCGACGGTAATGCGGCCCTGCCGGACCAAGGCATTGAGCAGCGAGTCGATCGCCATCACCGCCTGGACAGACCCCTCATAATCGGTGAAGCGTGGCGCGGAGGCTGGCCCGGCGATCGAATCGATGATCGCAAAGGCGGTGTCGCCCGATCCCGATTGCGATGACAGCGCGTTGGCCAGAACGTCAGATGTCGCTGCCAGCCGGGCTGCCGCAGCAACCGCACTTGCCCGATCCCGTCCCATCGCCAAGTGGAAGGCGCGGACATCCCCGTCGAAACGCGCGCCCAGCCCCGGTGCCGCCACGCGCGCCGCTGCCGACAACAAGATCAAATTTTCGTCATTGAAGGGCGGCACGCCCGCCGCGATCGGGCGCCCGGGATTGGCTTCCCACGTCTTCACCCGGTCATCCTGATCATAAATGCGGCGGTGGCAGCTATGGCAGTCATAAAAGGTGAATTCGGGAAATGCCCCCTCGGTGCCCCGCGACGGATTGGCAAAGAGCGTCAGCGCGCGGTTGACCGCCATCGCCTGCCCGACTGCCCAGAGCCGGACATTATCGGTCCGCCCTTTGCGCTGTCCATAATCGGCGTCTTCATTGTGATGCTGCTGGAGCGTGGAGAACAGGTCGAGCTCAAAGTTGATCCGGGGATGACCGGCCGCCATGATCCGGTGGGTGACGAACTGCCCGGCGCGCGCGCTCCCATAATGACAATCGAGACACAGGCCAGCGCGCGTTATCGGCTGTTCCAACGCGATCATACCGCGCGCGACATTGTTCGCATGGCTCGCACCAACGGCATAATGCGATGCGATCCAGCCCGATGCCGGGCCGTGGCACGCCTCGCACCCTACGCCGTCGCGGGTGACGAAGCGCGCACCGACCGCGCCGTTGGTCGGTGTTGCGTGACAGCCCAGACAAGCAGGTGCCGATGTCGGTTCGCCCATGCCGAGCGTCGCCGTGATTTGCCGTGCGCGCGCGCCCGACAGGACCGAAAACGCCCGGCTATGCGCGCCGCCTTGGCTCGCCGGATCTTGCCAACGCATCAGTTCATCCTGCCGGACGACCGCGCCGTCGGCTTCCATCCGTCCGTGGCATGTTGTCCCGGCGCAGCTGGCGACGCCTTCAAATTGGCGACTTGGGGCGGTGGCATCGGCCTGCGCGCCAGAAACGCTGATCATTGCCGCACACAAGAAAGTTGCCAGCGCGATGAGCGCCGTCAGCAGGCTGTCGCGGATACCGATGTGGCGCGCCCGTGTCATTCCTCCGTCCCCCTGCGTCGCCCCCGCGACCTGCCATGCCAATCAAAACAAGACATCAGCAACTCTCATCCCGATCTACCCCTAATCGGCGCTCCTTCGCTACCGCGAAATCGGCTTTGGGGGAATGCCGTTAGCCACGTCTGCGAATAACCAGATTGCGGATCTCGGTCATGTCTTCCATCGCAAAGCGGATGCCTTCGCGCCCCAAGCCAGAATCCTTGACGCCACCATAGGGCATATTATCGACGCGGTAGCTCGGCACGTCCCCGATCACCACGCCGCCGACGTCAAGCCGGTCCCATGCATCCAGCGCCTTAAATATATCGCGCGTGAAAATACCCGCCTGCAGGCCAAACTTGCTGTCATTGACCTCGTCGATTGCGGCATTGAAGTCGGTGAACTTGCTCAACATCGCGACCGGGCCAAAGGCCTCTTCGCGGTAGACGGTGCTGCTCCGCGACACGTTTTCGAGCAACGTCGCCGCCAGCATCGCGCCGGTTCGCTTGCCGCCGCACAGCAAGCGCGCGCCATCGCTCAAGGCATCCTGCACCCACCCGTCCAGCCGACGCGCTTCGCCTTCGGAAATCATCGGGCCGATGAAAGTCGCGCGGTCCTTGGGGTCGCCCGCCACCAGGCCTTGTGCGCGCGCCACCAGCATGTCGCGCAGCTGGTCATAAATATCGGCATGGACGATAATCCGCTGCACACCGATGCAGCTTTGCCCTGATTGGTAGAACGCACCAAAGATGATCCGTTCGACCGCGTCGTCCAGATCGGCATCATGATCGACGATAACGGCGGCGTTGCCACCCAGTTCGAGGACTACTTTCTTTTTGCCCGCCTTGGCCTTCAGGTCCCAACCGACGCCGGGCGATCCGGTGAAGCTCAACAGCTTGAGCCGGTCATCCTGGGTAAACAGGTCGGCCCCTTCACGGTGCGCGGGCAGGATCGAAAAGGCACCTTCGGGCAAGTCGGTTTCGGCCAAGATTTCGCCCATGACAATCGCGCCCAGCGGGGTCCGGCTGGCGGGCTTCATGACGAACGGGCAGCCAACGGCAATCGCCGGGGCAATTTTGTGTGCGGCAAGGTTTAACGGAAAATTGAAGGGAGAGATGAAGCTGCACGGACCGATCGGCACGCGCTTCCACATGCCTTGATAGCCGCGTGCGCGCGGCGAAATATCGAGTGGTTGGACTTCACCCGTCATCCGCACCGATTCTTCGGCGGCAATGCGAAACGTGTCGATCAGGCGGGTCACTTCACCTTCGGCATCCTTGATCGGCTTGCCCGCCTCAACGCACAGTGCAAAGGCGAGTTCATCAAAGCGCTGTTTGAAACGATCGACACAGTGCTGCAGCACGGCCTGGCGCTCATAAGCGGCCAGCCGCGCCATTGGTTCAGCGGCACGCACCGCCCCGGCAATACCCTCGTTGATCGTCGCCGCATCGGCCTGCGCCACTCGAAACGCGACTTCGCCCGTGAATTTGTCGGTCACCGCAAGATCAGTATTGGGCTGCGCCGCCTTGTTGTTGAGATAGAGCGGATAGATTGGTTTCAGCATGGGCATTGGCGTGATCTCCATCCCAACCGTTGTCGGCCGGGGATGTGCGTAACTCAGACGGCGGCGCTTAGCTTCTTGATATCCTTGTTCAGAATTTGGTCATTCTCAGAATAATCGACCGCACAGTCGATCAGGTGAACACCCGGTGTCGCAAGGCATTCCGCCAGCAGTGCAGGCAAGCCCTCTGCGCTTTCGACACGGTGCCCGTGCGCGCCGTAACTTTCGGCATATTTGACGAAATCGGGGTTGCCATAGGTCAGGCCCCAATCGGCAAAGCCCATATTGGCCTGCTTCCAGCGGATCATGCCATAGCTGCTGTCGTTCAAAACCAGCACGGTGATGTTCAGCTTCAACCGGACGGCAGTTTCCATTTCCTGGCTGTTCATCATGAACCCGCCATCGCCGCAAATCGCCAGCACCTTGCGA
>JBBQAU010000122.1:0-7288 GCA_038316685.1 Sphingomonadales bacterium | reverse complement strand
TCGCTGATCGGGTTGGCGAGCGTCCACGCGCCACCACCAAAAGTGGCGGCCTGCGCCTCGGACAGGAAGCTCCAGGTAATTGCCTCGTCCAGCCCGCGCGCGGCGGCGGCCCTGCGAACGCGCCGTTCCCGTTTTTGATCGGGTGTGGCGGTTGGCGTGGCAACGCCTGACGTGCGGTCAAGCGGGGTGGAGGGGACAAGATCAATCCCCTCAATCCGGATCACTTCCTCAACCAGATCGGCGGTGCCATCAACGTCGCGTCGCCAGGTCGGGACGGTGACGATCCAGTCATCACCAACGCCAAAGCCCAGGCTTTCAAGGATCGCCTTTTGCCGCGCCGGGGCGACCGCCATGCCGCCAAGCGTTGCCGCGCGGTTGATGTCGTATTGGATTGCCTTGGCCTCCAGTGGCGGGCTGCCCGCGCGCGTCACATTGCTTGCCGCGCCGCCGCAATGCTCGAGCACCAGCCAGGTCGCGATCGCCAGGCCATCGTCGAGGAACGCCGGATCGACGCCGCGTTCAAAGCGGGTGCGAGCGTCGCTGGTCAGCATCAGTTTTTGCCCGGTGCGCGCGATATTGTCTGGATCGAAAAAGGCGCATTCAATCAGCACGTCGGTCGTAGCATCGGAACAGCCCGAGTCCTCGCCGCCCATGATGCCGCCAATATCATGCACCCGCACCGCGTCAGCGATCACGGTCATTGTCTCGTCAAGCGGATAGCTCTTGCCGTTGAGCGCCAGCACCTGCTCGCCCGCTACCGCCTTACGCGCAACCAGCCCGCCCGACAGTTTGGCACGATCATAGACGTGTAAGGGTCGGCCAAGATCAAACATCACGAAATTGGTGATATCGACCAGCACCGAAATCGGCTTTTGCCCGATTGCCTTTAGTTTTTGCTGCATCCACGCAGGGGCTGCGCCATTGCGGACACCCGAGACCGTTCGCGCATAAAAGGCAGGACACCCCATTGGATCATCGGTGCGAACCGGTGGCCCCTCCCCCACGCCCGGCAGGTCAAGCGTCGTCATGCGATAGACGTCGGTCAAGGGCTTGAGCGTCCCCATGCCGCCTGCTTCCAAATCGCGCGCAATCCCGCGCACGCCCATGCAATCTTGCTTGTTGGGCGTGACGGAGACATCAATCACGGGATCGGTGAGGCCCGCATAATCCGGGTAAGCCGTGCCAATTGGCGCATCGTGTGGCAGTTCGATAATGCCGTCATGATCGTTACCCAGTTCAAGCTCGCGCGTTGAACACATCATCCCGTTGCTCGTCACGCCCCTGATCTCGGCGACCTTGAGCACCATGCCATTGGCGGGAACGGTCGCGCCCGGCATGCCGAACACACCTACCAACCCCACGCGGGCATTGGGCGCGCCGCACACGACCTGCAACGGCGCCCCATTATTATAGTCGGGGCCCGCATCGACCGAGAGGACCTGCAACTTATCAGCCTGCGGATGTGGCGCGGCGGATAGCACGCGCGCAATCCTAAACGCGGCAAGCTTTGCGCCGGGGTTGTCGACGCCTTCGACTTCGAGGCCGATACGGGTGAGCGCGATCACGATATCGTCAAGCGACGCGGTTGTTTCGAGATGCTCTTTGAGCCAGCTGAGGGTAAACTTCATGCGCCTACCCCCCCTGACAGCGTGGGGACATCAAGCATCGAGAAGCCATAATGTTTGAGCCAGCGGATATCGCCGTCAAAGAAGGGGCGCAGATCGTCCATGCCGTATTTGAGCATCGCCAGCCGATCAATGCCGCAGCCAAAGGCAAAGCCCTGCCACTCGTCCGGATCAAGCCCGCAGGCGGCGATGACCTTTGGGTGGACCATGCCGCTGCCCAGCACTTCCATCCAGCCGCCCGCATTGCTGTCGCCCGCCGCTCCGCTGCCGATCACGCGCTTGCCGTTGACGAGTGTGTAGCTGACATCAACCTCCGCCGATGGTTCGGTGAAGGGGAAATAGCTGGGGCGCAGGCGCAACGTGATGTCGTCGCGCTCGAAAAAGGCCTTGAGGAAGGTTTCAAGCGTCCATTTCAAATGGCCAAGCGTGATGCCCTTGTCGATCACCAGCCCTTCGACTTGATGGAACATCGGCGTGTGTGTTGCATCCGAATCGGAACGATAGACGCGGCCCGGCGCAATGATCCGCAGCGGCGGCGCTTGCGTCATCATCGTGCGGATTTGCACAGGCGAGGTGTGGGTGCGCAGCACCATTGGCCGTGCGTGTTCGCCCGCCAGATAAAAGGTATCGTGCATTGCGCGCGCGGGATGTGATTCAGGGATGTTGAGCGCTGAGAAGTTGTGCCAGTCATCCTCGATCTCCGGCCCGGTCGCGACGGCAAAACCGAGATCGGCAAAGATTTCAGCGAGTTCGTCCATCACCTGACTGACGGGGTGGATCGATCCCATCGGCAGCGATTCCGCAGGCAGCGTCATGTCGAGCGTTTCGCGGGCGAGCCGCGCGTCGAGTTCAGCGCGCTCGAGCGCGGTTTTCCGTCCAGCGATGGCACCCGCAACAACCTCGCGCAGGCCTTGGATGCGCGGGCCTTGCGCCAGCCGCTCGTCAGGACTCATTCCGCCAAGCGATTTGAGCAGCGCTGTAATAGCACCGGCCTTGCCCAAGGCTTGGACGCGCACGGCATCAAGAGTGTCGAGCCCGGTCGCGGCACTTACGCTATCGAGGAGGTCGCTTTGCATCTGTTCGATTTCGGTGGTCATCATCTTCCCGTCCGGTGTCGCTTGCCTGTCCGATAACGAAAAGGGCGCGGGTGGCAATCCACCCGCGCCCCGTGTTGGCGTTCTGCTCAGTGTCGCTTAAGCGGCCTGGGGCAGGGCCGCCTTTGCCTGAGCGATGATGCCGCTAAATGCCGCTCCTTCATGCATGGCAAGATCGGCGAGAACCTTCCGGTCGAGTTCAACCCCTGCCAGCTTCAGCCCGTGCATAAATACGCCGTAGGTCATACCCTCGGCGCGAACCGCTGCGTTAATGCGCTGAATCCACAAAGCGCGGAAGCTGCGCTTCTTAACCTTGCGATCGCGATAGGCATATTGTCCGGCTTTTTCGACAGCCTGACGGGCGATACGGATCGTGTTCTTGCGACGGCCATAATAGCCCTTCGCTGATTCGAGGATCCGCTTGTGCTTTGCGTGGGTGGTAACACCCCGTTTTACGCGTGCCATTTTCTATACTCCTCCGCTTAACCCAGACCGTAAGGCGCCCAGGCCTTCACCGTGGCGGTGTCGGCCTTGGACAGCACTTTGGTGCCGCGATTCTGACGGATATACTTTCCGTTATGGCTGATCAGCCGGTGACGCTTGCCAGCGACGCCGTGCTTGAGCTTCCCCGTTGCCGTGAGCTTGAAGCGTTTTTTGACGCCGCTCTTGGTCTTGAGTTTGGGCATTTTCGTCTCCTTGTTTGCGCGACGATTTATGAACGGCCACGGCAGCCCATACCGGCCGGGCAGTTCCTCTTACTCGCGGAAAGGCGGGCCATTAGCCGGGAGTCGCCAAAAACGCAAGCGCTGTGCGGCCGTATCTCCGGTTAATGCCCGGTGCAGGCAAGCGCCTCAATGATGTCATCGATCCGCGCGGGATCGCCTGCTGCAATTACTTCACCGCTGCTATGCTCGGTCAGGGGATCACCCGCCCAGTCACACATCCGCCCGCCTGCCCCTTCAACGATGGGGACAAGAGCTGCAAAATCATGGAATTTCAGGCCTGCCTCCACGACGATATCGATATGGCCCGAGGCCAGGCAGCCGTAATTATAGCAATCGCCACCATAAATCGGACCCTGACGCAGCGTCCCGGATGCAGCGACGCTTGCAAGTGACACGAAATGGCTCGCCTGATGGTCGCTGAACAGATGCGGACTGGTGGTTGCAAGGCTTGCCCCGGTCAGCGACGCGCAGCGCCGGGTTCGAGCCGGATTGCCGTTGAGCAGGGTCGGTTTGCCTGTAACGCCCAGCCAGCGCTCCTGCAGGATTGGCTGGTCGAGTACGCCAATCACGGGCCACCCTTCAATCACCAGCGCGATCAGTGTGCCGAAAATCGGGCGACCAGCGATGAAGGCGCGGGTGCCATCGATCGGATCAAGCACCCAGGCGCGACCGTTGCTACCCGCTTTGGTGCCAAATTCCTCGCCAATAATCGCATCGTCGGGGTAGGTGGCCTCAATCAGCGCCCGCATGGCCTGTTCTCCCGCACGATCAGCGAGCGTGACCGGGGAATGATCCGGCTTTTGCTCCAGGCCATGTGGTTGCCGGAAATAGGGGCGGATCGCCGCGCCAGCTGCGTCGGCAAGGCTTTCGGCAAACGCGAGATCGGCTTGGTTCAAACGCATGATCCGTTCACTAGCGGGTCATGATCGAGCGTGCCAGTGCCAGTGCCAGTGCCTGCCCAGCCAACGCGCCGTTGGACGGGGGCGTCCAATGCGTCTATCGTATTATCTCTCGTTTTTACCCGGAGTTTTCAATCCATGCGCTCATTTGCCCCGCTCGCCCTGCTTGCCGCCGTCATCGCAACGCCTGCGGCTGCCACTCTTGCGACGGGTGCCAAAGTGCCCGATTTCACGACGCGCGGCGCAACCGCAGGCAAGATATCAACCATCAATCTGAAAAGCGTTTTGAAAAAAGGCCCTGTTGTCCTGTATTTCTTTCCGGCTGCCTTTACGCCTGGTTGTAGTGCCGAGGCCCGCGCCTTTGCCGCTGCGATTGGCGATTTTAAAAAGGCAGGCGCGTCAGTGATTGGCATGTCGGCGGACCCGGTTGATGTGCTGGCAGATTTCTCCAAGAAGGATTGCGCTGGTAAGTTTCCCGTTGCGAGTGCGGGCCCAGCAGTGGTTAGCGGCTATGACGTCGGGCTTGGCCGTACCATGATTGGCAAGAACGGTCAGCCGCAGGCGATTACCGCCCGAACCAGCTATGTCATTGCCCAGAATGGCACAGTCTTTTTCGTTCATAATGACATGAACTATGCCGACCATGTTCGAACCACCCTTGATGCGGTGCGACGGTTGCAAGCGGTCAGGCCTTAAGGATGGGCCAGTCAACGCGTTGTTAGGTGTTTCTAGCTAAACTTATCTGTGCATGCACCAAAAGGGGAGTAACTTTTGGATCGTGTTGAGGCGAGTAGGGCAGATTATGAACGCAGTGACCAGTTTCGAGCTCAACAACGCGAGCACCGTCGACTTTCGATCCACTGAGTATGGGATTTTTGATTCGATTGGCGAATTTCTGGTCCGAAACCGCCTGACAGCAGAACCGGTCAGCTATGATTTTGCCTATCGGGTTCTCAACGATCCCCACGGGCCGCTTGCCAAGGCCGTCAACTCATTGACCGACGGCGGCGTTCGCCTGACGCGTAAGGACATTGTCGCGCTGGGCGGTGATGTCTCGAACAGAGCGGGCGTCGCCGAGCCCGACGGCACGTTACCGCCCACGCCTGATCGCGCCTTTACTGAAGGGCTTGTGGCAAAGACGCAGATGCAGGTTGAAGGATTTCACGATCTGGTCACCCTGATACGGACCGAAACCCGCGACTTTGGCCGCGATCTAGAAGCAACAGTAGACGCTATCCGCGGCATTGTCGGCACGGTTGGCGCAGATGATGTTGTTCGTCTGACTCAGGCAATGATTGTGCGTGTCACCATCGCCGAAACCCAGCTCGAGGCAGCCACCCGCGAAGCCTCCGAGTTGCGTGAAAAGCTTGAAGAGGCGCGTGACAACGCCCGCCGCGACCCACTAACGGGGTTGCCCAATCGCCGCGCCTTTGAGGAGGCATATAAGGAAATGCTCGCAGCACGCATCTCGGTTGCCATCGCGGTCTGCGACGTTGATCGCTTCAAACAGGTCAACGATATATTCGGGCACGCAGTCGGCGATCGCGTTCTGCAGGCAATTGCCGGTGCGCTGACCGACGAATGCGAAGGGCATCTCGTCGCGCGCTATGGCGGAGAGGAATTTGTCGTTCTGTTCAGCGATGTAAACCTCGCCACCGCTGAAAAAACGCTCAATTCGGCACGAATTTTGGTTGCAGGGAAGAAATACCGGCTGCGGGAAACTGATGCGCCACTTGGTGCGGTGACGTTCTCGGCGGGGCTTACTGCATGCCGACCCGAGGAGCCTGTTGGCGAGGCGTTCGTCCGTGCCGATGGCTTGCTTTATCGAGCAAAGGACGCCGGTAGGAACTGTCTGAAGGTAGGCTGAACATTGACCTGTAAAATTTCCGAGATATTGGCAAATTTTACAGCGTAATTTAGCGCGCTCGCAGTTCAGGCCGGACGTATTTTCCTAAAATATAACATAATCAGGTAGTTGTTAGTTTGGTACGCTAGTTGCTATGCCCTGGATATCAATCACCAGATGGTCTGGCAGATCGAATATCGAGGAAAAATACCATGTCCGTTCGTTTCGATTCGTTCCAACGCATTGCTGCATCAGTTGCGGCTTCGGTCTTTTTTGCATCGCTGATGATCAGCGCAGCCATACCCGTGCTCCCGATCGCCTGATCGCCTGATCGCCCGATCGGGATGCGCCGGCTCAACACGCTGATTTGAACCAAGGGGAAAAACCATGATGCGCTCTGTAATAATTGGCATGCTTGCCTGCGCCACGACGATGATACTGATTTTGGCCGAGGCGGCAATTTTCAATGCGGCGGCTGGCGTCTGAACGCCACCGCCGCCCCGGCCTTACGCCCAAACGCTGCTGCTGCGACGAATTTTCGCGCCAATCGCTGCGCAAACGCCTAGGCTCACGTCTCAGCGGGTATCCTGCTCGCAAAAGGACGCCATGATGGCCAAGGCCCAAAAGAAATCCAGCAAGGAAATCCGCAAACCCAAGGCGGAAAAACCCAAAAAAGCCAACGCTTCAAATCCGTCGCAAAAGGGCGCTTTAGCGACGAATGCTAAGCCGTAACGGCGGTTGAGGCGATTCAAGGCGGAAGTTTTTCGGGCTTATTCGCCAACCACGCTAGATCAGCCGCATCGCACTGAGCCCCGCGATCAAGCCTGCCAGAATGAGCGTCAGGCCAATCGCGAAACCGATCGCGCGCATCGGTGCGGTGGCGCGGGCGGCCTCGCCTGCCAAAGCCGCCGGAATCAAGATGGCAAGGCTGCCAAGTATCGCGCCGATCGCAGCAAAGGCAGGCATTGAGCCGCGCGCGGCAATTGCTGCGGTCAGAAACTGGGTGCGGTCGCCAAGCCCGATTGCCAGAAAGCCAATGATTGCGGCAAGGAAAGCGCCGCCGCGCCATTTCTCCATCACGGCAGGCCGCTTGAGCGCA
>JBBQAU010000121.1:0-7369 GCA_038316685.1 Sphingomonadales bacterium | reverse complement strand
GAGCTCAAACTCGCATGGCCCAGCAACTCCTGTAGCGCGCGCAGATCAGCACCGCGCCCGAGCAGATGCGTCGCGAAGGAATGCCGCAGCGCGTGTGGCGTTGTGCGTTCCGAAAGGCCGAGCCGGGTGCGCGCCGCCTGCACCGAGCGGCGGATGATCGCGGGGCTGAGCGGGCCGCCCTTTGCCCCGCGAAACAGCTCGGCATCGCGCGCGATCGGCCAAGGGGTCAGGCGCGCATAATCCTCAATCGCCGCGCGCACCTGTGGTAATAACGGCACAATACGCGTCTTGGCGCGCTTGCCCGTCACGCTCATCGTCTCGCCGAGCGGCAGAATCGCACCCGTCAGCCCAACCGCCTCACCAATCCGCAAGCCCGCACCATAAAGTAACAACAGCACCGCCCAGTTGCGCGCCGCAATCCAGGCCTCGGTCGCGCTTTCCGACACATCCTCGGCCAAAGCGACAACTTCATCGGGCGAGATCGGGCGTGGCACGCCCTTTTTGACGCGTGGGCCTTTCAGCGCAGGCGGCGTCCCCTCCCCGCCACTGGCGAATTTCAGGAAGCCACGCACGGCGGACAGCTCGCGCGCCGCCGATGCGTTGGTCAGTCCATCGGTGCGGCGATAGGCAAGGAACGCGCGCAGATCAGCGGTGGTGAGCTTTGCCAACTGCGGTGGCTCCACCGCCTCGCCCCAATGATCCGACAGAAACGCCAGTAACCGCTCTGCCGTCGCCTGATAGGCCCGCACGGTGTGAATTGACCGGCGGCGGTTCTGCGAGAGATACTGGCCCCAGGATGCGGCGAGTGGTTGCATCTGAATACGATAGCAGCTCGTATATCAGGCAGCCAGAGGATCATCCATTCGAACGGGAAGGATATATTGATGCGCTTTATGATGCTTGTGATTGCGCCGTTGGCGATCGGTGCTGCGTCGGCACCGGATCCGGCGGCATTAGCCGGGGATTGGGTAGTTGATCTCAGCGCTACGCCTGACCAAGTATATACCAAACCGATGCACCTCGAGATCCGGGCAGACGGCACGGTGGCGGGCGATTTTTACAACAGCACCATTGAAGCCGGGCGTTGGAAGGCTGATCGGGGACGAATTTGTGTTAGCTTTCGCACCAGCGACGGCGCGGGACCTTATCACAGTTCGGCGTGTCGCGTCGGCGACATCATACAGGGACAAACCTGGGCCGAGCAGCGCAATTTTCTGTTCAACTGGAACGCCATTCGAAAACCTGCCGGATGATGCAACCCAGTTACCAGCGACCGGGCCTATGTCCCAGCCCAGCGTCACCCCGAACTTGCTCCAGCGTCCGGCCCGCAACGCGATCTCGACTTGGGGCTGACAAGGCGGGTGCCGAAAAAAGTTCAGCTTGCCAATGTTGAGGTAATATACAGCTATTTTACCCGATCGTCTGGCCGGACTTGGCCCAATCGGCCATGAATCCCTCAATCCCCTTATCAGTCAGCGGATGCTTGATGAGCTGGCGGATGACGGCCGGCGGTGCGGTCATCACATCAGCACCGATGCGGGCGCTTTCAAGAATGTGGATCGGGTGGCGCACGCTGGCGACCAGGATTTCGGTGTCGAAGGCGTAATTATCGTAAATCAGGCGGATGTCGCGGATCAGGTCCATGCCATCAAGGCCAACATCGTCGTGCCGCCCGACAAATGGCGAGATGAAAGTTGCGCCCGCCTTGGCCGCGAGCAGCGCCTGATTCGCCGAAAAGCAAAGCGTGACATTGACCATCGTGCCATCGTCGGTCAGCGCCTTGCAGGTTTTGAGCCCGTCAATCGTCAGCGGCACCTTGACTGCGACATTTTCGGCGATTTTGCGCAAGATATCGGCCTCTCGCATCATGCCGGCATGGTCAAGCGCGACGACCTCTGCCGAGACCGGGCCATGAGTTATCCCGCAAATTTCGGCGACAACTTCAAGGAAGTTACGGCCCGATTTGGCGATCAGCGAGGGATTGGTGGTGACACCATCCACAAGCCCCGATTCGGCGAGATCACGGATTTCTGCGGTATCGGCGGTATCGACAAAGAATTTCATGACGCAGCTGTGCCTCCGACGTTGGGTGGATTGCCCTCTACGAGAAAGTCGATCCGAATGCGAGCCGTCGCGATGCCACCAAATCGCCTTTCGCGCGTTGTAAACGGTGGACGCGCGGATAGCGGGCCAATCTTACGAGGGAATACAAGATGAAGAAGATTTTCATTGCTGCAGCGCTTGGCGCAATCGCCATTGCCGGCACCGCCCGGGCCGATATCGGTATCGATGCCCGTCAAGCGGATCAGTCTCGCCAGATTGATGCTGGCAAGCGATCAGGCAAGCTCAGCATCCGCGAGCGCAATGTCCTCAATGCCGAACAGCGCCAGATCAAGCGTGTCGAAGCCAGCTTACGTGTGCGCGGCGATAATTTGAGCGACCGCGATGAGCGCCGCCTGACAGTGTTGCTTGACAGCGCACAGCTGCACATCCGCCGCCTCAAACAGAACCGCGAGCGCGGCCGTAACGGAATCCATTTCTAGGGTTTTCCGCGAATGAACCGGCGCGCGGCTGTGTTAGGCTGATAGGTTCAGGCCATATCCGTTCCATTTGCCGCTTGCCTGCCCTATCTCGTTTTCATGTCTGCCCGCGCCCGTGTTCTGCTGCTCAATGCAGCGCTTGGCCCGCTCGATTACCGGGTGCCGGAGGGTATGGTGGCCGAGCCGGGGTCAATTATCGTCGCGCCACTGGGTCCGCGCCAAATGCTGGGCGTGGTGTGGGAAGCGGATCGGATGCCCTCAGCCGGCGAGGTCGGTGACAATCGCTTGCGCAACCTGATCGGCGCGGTCGATGCACCCCCCATTCCGGCGGCGCTGCGGCGGCTGATTGAATGGACGGCGGATTATTATCTCGCGCCGCCCGCTGCCGTGCTGCGGATGGCGCTCGCCTCGACGTCGGCGCTTGAAGGCGCACGCACGCTAACCGAATACCGCGCGACCGGTGCCTTGCCGCAGCGCATGACACCAAAACGCGAACAGGCGCTTGCGCGGATTGGCGAGCGGCAGGGATTGATCCGCGAACTGGCTTTGGCGGCAGAAGTGTCTGATGCAGTGATCCGGGGGCTGGTCTCGACAGGTGCGCTTGAGGCGGTTGAGGTTAGCATCGACAGCCCGTTTGCGCCGCCCGATCCCGATTTTTCGATACCCGCGCTTTCGACGGATCAAAGCGCCGCCGCTGCAACCTTGGTCGCCGCCGTCGAGGCGCGCGCCTTTGCCCCGATCCTGCTCGACGGTGTAACGGGGTCGGGCAAGACCGAGGTTTATTTCGAGGCGATTGCGCAGGCGATTCGCAGCGGGCAGCAATCGCTGGTGCTGTTGCCAGAAATCGCGCTGACCGAACCGTTCCTCAAACGCTTCACCGCTCGGTTCGGGGCAATGCCGATCGTCTGGCACTCTGATCTGCGCCAGTCGCAACGCCGCCGTGCCTGGCGCGCCATCGCCAGCGGTGAGGCGCGCGTGACGGTGGGCGCACGGTCAGCTTTGTTCCTGCCCTATCGCAACCTGGCGCTGATCGTCGTTGATGAGGCGCATGAAACCAGCTTCAAGCAGGAGGAAGGCGTCCATTATCATGCTCGCGACGTGGCGGTGATGCGCGGGCGGTTTCAACAATGCCCGGTCGTGCTCGCCTCCGCCACCCCGGCGATTGAGACCCGCCAGCAGGTTGTGCTGGGCCGATACACCGAGGTGAAGCTGCCCGGGCGTTATGGTGTTGCGCAATTGCCGACAATCACGGCGCTCGATTTGATCGCAGAGCCACCCCAGCGCGGTCGCTGGCTCGCCCCGCGTCTCGTCGCTGCTATCGATGAAACGCTTGAGCGCGGCGAACAGGTGCTGCTGTTCCTCAATAGGCGCGGCTATGCACCGCTCACCTTGTGCCGCACCTGCGGGCATCGCTTTCAATGCCCCAATTGCACAGCCTGGATGGTCGAGCACCGACTTGTGCGTCGTATCGCCTGTCATCATTGCGGCCATATCGAGAAGGTGCCGGAAAAATGCCCCGAATGCGGCAATGAGGATACGTTAGTCGCCTGTGGACCGGGCGTTGAACGCATCGCTGATGAAGCGGCGTTGCTATGGCCCGAGGCAAAGCGCGCGGTCATCACCTCTGACACGATCTCCTCGCCCGCCAAGGCCGCCGAATTTGTCCACCGTATGGAGGCACGCGATATTGATATCGTCATTGGCACACAGCTGGTCACCAAGGGCTATCACTTTCCAAATCTCACCCTCGTCGGCGTCATTGATGCCGATCTTGGCCTCAGCGGCGGCGATTTGCGCGCTGCGGAGCGAACCTTTCAGCAGATCAGCCAGGTCGCGGGTCGGGCGGGGCGCAGCGCCAAGCCCGGTCATGTCTATATCCAGACGCATGATCCCAAGGCCGCAGTGATGCAGGCGTTGGTGGGTGGCGACGCCGCTGCCTTTTACGAAGCAGAAACCGAGGCCAGGCGAGAGGCCAACGCCCCACCCTTTGGCCGTTACGCCGCGATCATCATTTCGTCAGAAGACAAGGCGGCTGCCGATGACATCGCGCGCGCCATCAAACGATCCGCCCCAAGGGTGGATGACATGCATGTGTACGGCCCCGCCCCCGCCCCACTCGCGATGCTGCGCGGCCGGCACCGGTTTCGGTTACTCGTCCACGCCAAACGCAGCATCGATATCCAGCAAATCCTGCGCGATTGGCTCGGCGCAATTGACTGGCCGGGCAAGGTGCGCGTGACCGTGGACGTTGACCCTTACAGCTTTCTGTGAATGCCCCGTTCCCAATTAAATTCTTGAAACGCATCGCAGCTGGCTATTGACGCCACGTCGGACAAAGGCTTTGCCTACAACCCTGGCGAGGCGGAGAAACACGAGCGCATGACACGGTTTCTCTTCTTGTTTCTTGCGGCAATCTTCGTCCTTGCAAGTTCGGCGCGCGCCGATGATATTTCTGTCGCCGGTCGCGGAGTCGTTCGCGTTGTGACGATTGCCTCTGCGGAGGGCCAGGTTGTCGGATTCGGCCATGGCAGCGGTTTTGCAATTTCGCCGACGCGGATCATCACCAATGCCCATGTCGTGGAACTCGCCGCGCGTTATCCGGCCAATGTCATCATCGGCGTGGTGCCGTCTGAGGGCGACAAATCCTATCGGGGTAAGCTGATCAGCTATGATGCCCAGCGCGATCTGGCTTTGATAGAGTTCAGCGGCACAAAACTGCCTGCGCTAACGCTGTTCACCGGGCCAGTGACAGATGGCGAAGCGGTGATTGCGCTGGGCTATCCCGGCAATGTTGATGTCGCGACCGCCCAGTCGGCCGCAGACTATATTAAGCCACTCAGCCCGGTGCGGTCGCAAGGCGGCTTTGCCGGGCGACGGCGACTGACCAGCGTCGATGTGCTGCTGCACACTGCTGGCATCGCGCGAGGCAATTCAGGCGGCCCGTTGCTGGATCAATGCGGGCGAGTCATCGGGGTCAATTCAGCCATGACAAAAGCCGAAGAGGGCGATTCCAGCTTCGGCTTTGCCGTTGCAGAATCCGAGTTGTTGGCCTTTCTGCAGGACGCAAAACAGGCATTTGCCTCGATCGGCGCAGCCTGCACGAGCGCCGAGACGCGTTTCCAGCAACAGGCCGATGCGCAGATAAGGGCGGCAGAAACGAGCGCGGATGAAGCCCGGGTCGCAGCCCAAAGGACAGCCGCCGTGCAAGCCGAGGCGCTGGAGACAGCACGGATCGCGACCGAGCGTCGGCGCGAGAATTTTCTGGCAATTGCCGCCGTCCTGCTCGTACTCGGCGCACTGGCACTGGGTGGGGCCGGCTTTTTGGAGATTCGCCAACAGCGCCGCTGGGCAATCAGCACCGCTGTCATGGGCGTGCTGCTCTTCATCGTGTCAGGCGTTGTTTTCTTCACCCGACCGTTCGACCCAATAGTGCCGACCGCCCCTGGCGATGCACAAGCCGATGCCGCTGCCAACATCAACTATGGCAAGCTGCTGTGTCGCCTGAGTCCTGAAAAAAGCCGTATCAACCTGTCCTCACCCAAGGACATCCAGATCGATTGGGGGCTGGACGGCTGTGCGGATGGCAAAACCCAATATGCCGAGGAGGGGAAAAAATGGGATCGGATTGTCATTCCTGCGGGCGACCAAAGCGTGTCGGTGATCCAATATGACCCCGTAAAACGCAGCTACAGCGAAAGCCGCTACCTGTTGAGTGCTGCTGAGACGAATCGTATCCGAAAGCTGCGCGGCTCCGCGCCCGCCCAGGTCTGTTCAGCGGGCGAGGTGGAGCGGCAAAAGCTCTCCCGGCAGCAATCGACGATCCTCTCCGCGCTGCCCCCACGTCCGGACGAATGGTTTGTCTATGATTGTGCGCCAACGCCTTAAGCAGGTTTTGCCCAAAATGGTTTGATGAAGCGACCGCGGCGGTATGCGAGCAGTAACAGGCCGACGCCAAATGCAGAACAGATCGCCACTGCTGGCAGCGATGCTTCCGCGCCAAATTCACCTCCGGTTAGCCAGACGGGCCCTGAAATCTGCGGCTGAAACAGACCAGCGGTGTCAAAGCCGGAAACCGCAATCCCAAAAATTCCCCCTTGCGTAAAATTCCATGCCGCATGCAGACCGATTGCGGCCCAAAGCCGCCGGGTCAACATAAAGACGGCAGCGAGCATCACGCCTGCCTCCACTGCAATCGCTCCCCCGGCAATCAGCGAGGCGTTGGGATTGCCAAGATGAAGCGCCCCAAACAACGCCGCCGAGAGCAACAACGCGATCCAGCTTCCCAGCCAGCCTTCGATGATACGAAAAAATATCCCGCGCAACATGATTTCCTCGGTGACACCCGACACGATGGAGATGCCGATGATCGGATAAAGCACTGACAAGGGGCGGGTGCCGATGATCCGATAGCCGCCCGCCAAAGCGATCACGCCGACGACTGCCGCAAAGAGGATCGCCCCAATCACCACGCCGACCGCCAGTTCAGCCAGCCAACCCTTGCGATCAAATTCAACAGCGGGCCGCTGCTCCACCAGTCGGGTGAAGGCGACATAGGCAAGCATGAATATCAGCGCTACGACGATGCCGCCAACCACCGCGCCCGGGCCGCTTCGGCTCGCGCCAATGAACTCGGCCAATCGGGTGCCAACCATGCTCGCCCCAATCATGAAGACGATGCCAACCAACAGTGTGACCAACGGAAATCGAACGATGCGGCGAACAAGGCTCGTGCCGTGCGGATAGGTTGCGGGGTGCTGCAAGACGGTGGCTCCAGAATTGAGCGAGAAGCTTAGACCATCAATGTGGCTCCGCAATGCAAGAGCCAACGA
>JBBQAU010000120.1:0-7444 GCA_038316685.1 Sphingomonadales bacterium | reverse complement strand
CGAGTTCATGCACGAGGCGGGACTTCGGGTTCGGTATATGCACAGCGATGTCGAGACGCTGGAACGCATTGAGCTGATCCGTGATTTACGGCTGGGGGTGTATGACGTGCTGGTTGGCATCAATCTGCTGCGTGAGGGGCTTGATATCCCCGAATGCGGGCTGGTGGCGATTTTGGATGCGGACAAGGAAGGGTTTTTGCGTTCGGAGACCTCGCTCATTCAGACAATCGGCCGCGCCGCGCGCAACGTCGATGGCCGCGTGATCCTCTATGCCGATCGCATCACCGGCAGCATGGACCGCGCGATGAACGAAACCGGGCGCAGGCGTGAAAAACAGCTCGCGTATAATGCGCTCCACGGCATCACGCCGACCACGATCAGGCGCAACATCAGCGACATCATCAAGGATGTGGCGAGCCGCGATCAGGTGACGGTGGAGATCGATGAAGAGCGGCCACACATGGTCGGCCATAATCTGCGCAGTTACATCGAGGACCTAGAGAAGAAAATGCGCGCGGCAGCAGCGGACCTTGAGTTTGAGGAAGCCGGGCGGCTGCGCGATGAAATTCGCTCGCTTGAGGCAGAAGAGCTTGGGTTGCCCGTCGATGACCGCAAAGCACCGGTGATGGGACGCAGTAGCGAGGGCAAACCGGGGACGCGCAAAACGCGCTACGGGAAGAGCCAGAAGATGGGCGGCGGGATGCCTGGGAGTAGTCGGCGGGGGCGGTAACGGAGTTGCACTCGCTTCGGTAAAACAGGGCCAGACAAACCGATCGCGATTTGCGATGAACCGATTGTACTCATGTTTGTTTATGTCTTCGTGTTGATGCATGAAAATGTCGAAAGGAACATTTCATGATCTGCAACTTGGCAGAAGCGAAAATCATAAGTGCTGAATGTGCTTGCCCAGCCTTATGGTAAAGCCGTCCAAGCTTTACGCAGCCTTGCTGGAATCCCCCAACCGAACCGTGTCGTTCCGCGACTTTGAGGCACTTCTCCGCGCGTTCGGTTTCACCCATGCGCGCACAGTCGGCAGTCATCGGCAATTTGTGCATCCAGCCATCCCGCGACCCTTTCCCGTCCAGCCGACAGGTAAGGACGCCAAGCGTTATCAGGTCCGCGAACTACTTGAACTCGTGGAGACATATGGCCTACAGACCGATGAGTGAGCGAGCCGCATTATCATATCAATCTGTTCTGGTCGGCAGACGACGATTGCTGGATCGCTGACGTGCCCGATTTGCGCCCGTGTTCGGCGCACGGAGAGACGCGCGCTGAAGCGCTTTTACACGTGCATGATGCAATCGACGGCTGGCTGGATGTCGCGCGTGAAAAGGGTTTTCCAATTCCCGAGCCGCGCTATCGTCCGGCTATTTACGCAGCAGCGTGAACGAAGGCGCGGACGATGTCCGGATCGAGGATTACCATCCCGGATGATGACCGGTTAAATAACGTCCACGTGGGCGATATCCTGCGCTACGACTTTCAGATCGGGAAGGCCGGCGTATCTTCCTGACCGCTCGCTGATTGGCACTACCTCGCCTGGCTGCGTGAAGGCTATTGCGACGTGGTTGCAGGCGGGGGATCATTGACCGACGCCGAAGCCGCAGTCCTCAAGCGGCGGGTGCGATGGTGCCGGCGCTTAATATTTTGACGGGCGCAAACGCGTTCAGGCGGCGCTGCGGCGGCATGGTGGCCCGGTTGACCGGGTGTTTGAGGACGCGCGAATTTTGAGAGCGGGGTGGCAGTGCCGAGAAGCCCAGCGCCCATGACCACACCCCTCCATCGTCCTTTGGACGGTCCCCCTCCCCCAACAAGCTGGGGGAGGAATGAGACACGCTCTACTTTGCGGGCGGCGGCAGGAAATGGTAGGCGCACATTTTGTTGCCGTCCGGATCACGGAAATAGGCGAAATAGGCAGGCGAATTGTCGCCGCCGCGCGGGCCTGGATTGCCTTCATTCGCCGCACCCAGCGCGAGCGCCTTGGCGTGGAAGGCATCAACTGCGGCGCGGCTTTCCAGCCCAAAGCCGCCCATATTGCCATTACCGCACGCCGCCGAATTGCCGTCATACGGCCCGAGCACGCCAAACAGGCTCTTGCCGGGCCGCCCATAAAGCCGCCCGCCCGATGGATGATCGAAGAATTTGGTCATGCCGATGGTGTCGAGCAGCGGATCGTAAAATGCCTTGGCGGCGGTCAGGTCGTTTGACCCGACAGTGGCGTAATTAAGCATTGGCGTTCCCCTTGCAGCATAGACGAAGCACGCGACCGCAGCCGCCCTTCGGCGATGTGATTAGGATCGACAGAAGGATTTGTCACCGTTGTGTCTACTCCTAATCCTCCGCAATCAAACTCGTCCGCTTGGTATCGGGCAGCAGCACAAAGCCGATGGTCGCCATCGCGATGATCGCGGTGACATACCAATAGAACGCCGATTCAATCCCCGCGCCCTTGAACCACAAGGCGATATATTCCGCGGTCCCGCCAAAGATCGTGTTGCCGATCGCATAAGGCAGCGCGACCCCCAGGGTGCGCATTTCAGGCGGAAACAGCTCTGCTTTGATAAGGCCGCTGATCGAGGTGTAAGCGCTGAGCAGCAGCAGCGGGATGAGCGTAATCGCAAAGGCGGTCACCGCATTCGTGGTGGTCGCAAGTGCGGAGAAGACCGGGACGGAGACCGCCATCCCGCCAAAGCCGAACAGCAGCAGCATCGGCTTGCGACCAACCTTATCCGAAAAATGCCCGAACAAGGGCTGGCTAAACATGAAGATGATCAGCGCCGCTGTCATGATTTCAGTCGCGGTTTGCCGTTCAAAGTTGCTGGTGTTGACCAGGAACTTCTGGAGATAAGTGGTGTAGGCGTAAAAGGCGCAGGAGCCGCCGCCGCTGATCGCCGCGACAATCAGGAATTGCCGCGGATAAGCGCGCCACAGCGCAAGCGCGGTCGATTTCTGGCGATTTTCGGCCAGTCCCTTAAACGCCGCTGTCTCTGACAATCGCCGCCTGAGCACATAGACGCCGAGCGCGAGCGCTGCGCCCAGCGCAAACGCAATCCGCCAGCCCCAGGCCTCCATCGCGGCCTCGCTGAGCAGCCCCTGCAACACAAGGGTCAGGCCAAGTGCCAGCAATTGCCCGCCGATCAGCGTGACATATTGAAAGCTCGCCCAAAAACCGCGTCGTTCACGCGTCGCCATTTCGGAGAGATAGGTAGCACTCGCGCCGTATTCGCCGCCGACGGACAGACCCTGTAACATGCGGGCGAACACCAGCAGCGCGGGGGCGAAGACCCCGGCTTGCGCATAGGTTGGCGCAATCGCGATGAGCAGCGATCCAACGCACATCAGCGCGACTGATAAAGCGAGGCCCGCCTTGCGGCCATGCTTGTCGGCATAGCTGCCCATCACCCACGCGCCGATCGGGCGCATCAGGAAACCGGCCGCAAAGATCGCCGCCGCACTCAGATATTGCGCTGTCAAATCGCCTTTGGGGAAAAAGCTGGGCGCGAAATAGATCGTTAGCGCTGAATAGGCATACCAATCATACCATTCGACCAGATTGCCCGCCGATCCGCCGATGATTGATTTGAATCGCTTGGCGTCCATTCATGCCCCCTTGGCGCTAGGTGACGCAACCTGCGGTGCATGGGAAGCAGTTTGTCGCAGGTTTGATGCGAAGGCGGTTGAGCGTATCGGCTGCATCGCGCATAGCAGGGGATGCGCTTTCTTTTGCCCTCGCTGCTCAGCTTTGCGGTTGCTGGCTGTGCCAGCGCGTCGGCCCCGGTCGCCCCGCAAGGCTTGGCCGCGTCGCCCGCTCCGGCCAAGGCATCCGTCACCCCGCCGCCCGTCATGGCACCTGTCGCGCGCGATTGGCGGGATTGGCCACTGACGCCCGGTGACTGGGTATATCGCCGCGATGCGCGCGGCAGCATCGCACTGTTCGGTCGGTCGGGCGCCGATGCCGAACTGACGATCCGGTGCGATCGGATTGCCGGGCAGATTTATCTGTCGCGGCGGGGGCGGGGCGCTCCAGCGACCTCGCCAGTGGCAGCGATGGTCGCAACCGTGCGCACGTCCAGCACATTGCGCAGCCTGACGATGCAGCCAACTGGCGGGACGCTTGGGTATCTGGCGATCGCGCTGAATCCGCGTGACACGCTGCTTGATGCAATGGGGTTTAGCCGGGGGCGGTTCGTGCTTGAGCAGACGGGGTATCAGACGCTTGTCGTGCCGGCCTGGGCAGAAATTTTGCGAGTGACGGAGGATTGCCGCTAGCCGGTGCGCAGTTACACGGCACAGTCCCCTTCAATGACGGAAAATGATTTTTATTACAAGACTTGTATGTGCGACTCGCATGATTCAAACAGGAGTCGTGGCCGAACCCGGTCACAGTGTTTCAACTAGCGAAAGGAGGTGATCCGATGTCTCATGGTTCAGCAAAGGGGTCGGTTCTGTTCGTTCGGGGGGCGCGGCGCTGATCCGCCGGGCCTTGCGGAGGGCATTCTCCCTCAATCAACGCTAAGGCCCACAGGAAAGGCGGTTCGCATGGTTTCCCGTGCTGGAGCTTCCGGCCGCTGACCATGTCAGGAGGTTGCCGGGGTAGTGCATTGCACGCCCCGGCAGCCTCTTTTCATTTTTTTGGCTCTTTTCATTTTTTGGGAAAACGCCTTCGTTCCCAGCGTGCCTTGCCGGAGCGGCGTTGCTGCCGAACTCCCTTCAGAAGGGGAGCTGGCAATGTGCCATCCTAGCCCCGCTCATGCTCAAGCAATTCAACGCGCACGCGCGTGGCGCGCAGCGACATGCGGACCTCAATCATGAACATGATCAGGCCCGCCGTCAGCAGCGAGGTCGCCAGGATAAACACCAGCGCAACCACCGTGCCGATGTGGAGATCGACGAGCTCTGCCACGAACAACAGCGCCACGACAAAGCACACCGCGACGGCACTTGATACGCACAGAAACAGCGCGGAATTGATGACCGACATGCGCCGGTCAAGCAGCCTCAGTTCCCAGACATGCCGATCATGGTCAGGTCCGCTTGATTGCGGGTGGAGCTTTTCAAGTGAGCGAGCGCGATCGACTACGCGGCCCAGCCGCCCGGCGATCACGTTCAGCACCGCGCCGATCCCGGCCAGCAGAAACACCGGACTGATCGACAACTGAATCGTTTGCGCGATCGTTGATACGGCTAGCGAAAATTCCATGGCAGTACCTGAAAGCGACAAACCGGCGCGGTCAAGCGCAAATGAGATGATAACGCTTTCGGCGCTATAAACGGTGCATGACAAAGCAGATGCCGCTGACCAATTTCGCTTGCCTGCCGCCGACGATTGTCGCGACGGTGGGGGAGGGCTTGTCGGCGGCGATCAACACCGTGGCGGCGGCAGCTCCAGATAGCCATAGGTTCCTTCGTTATCAATGGTTTGTAGCAGCCCTCGCGGCTACGAGGGGGCAAGCACGCACGATTGTAATTGAGTCCGTGACCGAGGCCGAACATCTCCCGCTGATCACGTTACCCATCGTCGAGGTCGGACCACACCGGGCCGGTCTGGCGACGGTGCCGGGTGAATATTGGCCGTTCCGCAGCTTTCCGGCCGCAGTAGCTACGCCCGATACCGCGTTCGAGCTCCTTGTTGACACGCTCGCGCACCACGTCAAAGCGCTGCGTATCGGCCCCGTTTACGATGGTGACCCTTCAGCAAGCGCCCTGATCGCGGCGGCGCGGGCGCACGGCTGGGCGGTGCTGGATCGCTTTGTCGCTGACAGTTACCTGCTCGACATGGCGGCTGAGGCTGCGGGGGGCTGGCCGCGCAATTCGTCGTTGCGCAAGAATCGTTTCCACGAAAAGCATCTTGCCAAACATGGCGCACTTGTATGGCAGTTTCTGGACGGGGCGGCTTTGAAGGCGGGCGGGTTTGATGCGTTGGCGTCAATCGAAGAAAAAAGCTGGATCACGGCGCGCACCGATGGTCATGATGCCAAATTCACCGATATCGGGCACGGCGCCTTCTGGCGCTCGATGGCCGATGATCCGGTGCTGGCTGGAATGATGCATGCAGCACTGCTTTGGATTGATGGCATGCCCGCTGCATTTTCATTCGATATTGATGCAGGGCCGTTAAAATATGCAGTCGCTAACAGCTATGATCCCGCTTTTGCCAAGCATTCGCCCGGAAAATTACTTTATTATCGCAATCTTGTGGAGGCGATGGGGCGCGGTATGACCAAGGTCGATTGGGGGGCGGGCGACAGCGGATACAAGCGCGAGATCGGGGCGGCGGAGGGCCCCGCCATCCGCGATTGGTTGCTGGTGCGACCCGGCCTGCCCGCGATGTTTGGGCGCATGTTCAGGTGGCACTGGACACGCAGCGGACAGGTGCGGGGGCACGACAGCCGCCCCGCCAATGTAGCCGTATCCGATTGACGATTGCGGCTGATCCACAATAACGAGGATTTGTTCAGTTGAGAGTGAATATTTCCAGATATGAACAGCGCGTGCTGGAAGCGCTGGCGCAGGGTGAGCGGATCGTCCACCGGCGCGATGAAGCTGGCCGCATCGCGACGGCCGATTGCTTGACCCGTGAAGGCTGTGTGCTGGCCGACTGCACCATTGCGGTGTTCCAAAAAATCAGGCGGCGTGGCCTGATTGTCAGCCAAGGCGGTGGCCCCTATTGGGCGACGCGGCTGGGGCTGGTGTCGGTCAGGTCGCAAGCAGACAGTCGTTCGACCCGGAGTTAAATCCGCACATAACGGAAATACCAGACCTCGTGCCCCTTGCGACGGGCTTTGCGCTCATAACGCGTTTCGGGCCAGTCGTCGGGGCGGGTGACGAAGTCCTGCGCGCTCGCCGCCTGCCACGCGAAATCGCGGCGCTGGTTCATGACCATCATTGACCAGCGACAATAGGTCGGGTCATCGGTGCCAAGCCGAAACTCGCCGCCCGCTTTCAGCTTTGCGGCAAAAATATCGAGCGGGCCGTGGTTGACCATCCGGCGCTTGGCATGGCGCGCTTTGGGCCATGGGTCGGGGTGCAGCAAATAGATGCGATCAAGCGACGCATCAGGCAGCCGCTCCATTACCTCCAGCGCGTCGCCCATGTGCAGGCGGACATTGTCGAGACGCTGATCCCGGACATGCACCAGCGCACCAACCACGCCGTTCAGGAAAGGCTCGCAGCCGATAAAACCGGTGGCAGGGGTGGCGCTGGCCTGGCCCGCGAGATGCTCGCCCGAGCCGAAACCGATCTCGAACTGGAGCGGGCGGTCGCTGCCGAACAGCGTCGCGGCACTCATCGCGCCGGTCTCGGGAATGCTGATCTGCGGCAGAAGTTCCTCGAGCAATGCGGCCTGCCCCAAGCGCAGTTTATGTCCGGCGCGACGGCCGTAGAGGCGGCGGATAGTGGTGGGATCGCTCATCGTCGGGCGGGCATAGCGCGGTGCTGCCGC
>JBBQAU010000119.1:0-7455 GCA_038316685.1 Sphingomonadales bacterium | reverse complement strand
GCTTACGCACCGTCATCAAGCGATGCCCAACGTAATTTGACGCTGGAATTTTCACGGCGGGCACGCGGCATCCCGATCTAAGCGGCGCTCCGCAGCCTCGGGCGTGACGGGGTGGCTGATCTGGTCGAGCAGCATTGTCGCCAGGCAAAGCGATTAGCTGCGCAGTTGCGGCAGTCCGGATTTTATGTTGTCAACCAAGTTGTCAACTAAATTGTCAACCAAGTTGTCATCAATCAAGGATTGGTGCGATGTCAGGATGATAGCGACACAGTTTCGATTGGGGAGGCGGCGCAGGCGTCGGGCAAGCTATGGTTCGGCCCGACGATTCGGGAGGGTCGGCCTGCCTTTTGACTGGGCATTAGTTCTTGGCGGACACAAGATTCCGATATCGATGCGCTCGGCGATTTGCTGGCAAGACTGAAGCGCCAATAGCCGCGTTTTGTGCACCGACAGTTTCGGTGTCTTGCCCGGGTGACGTAGACCAGACTATCTGGTGGCCATGGACATCAAGCCCGACGCGCTCTTTCTGATTGGCAACACACCCATGGTCCGGTTGCGCGGGCCGAGCGAAGCCAGTGGCGCGGAGATTTTCGCGAAATGCGAATTCGCCAATCCCGGCGCGTCGATAAAGGATCGCGCGGCGCTCTATATTGTCGAGGACGCCGAGGCGCGGCACGTGCTGACCCCCGGTGGCACCATTGTCGAGGGGACGGCTGGCAATACCGGGATCGGGCTGGCGCTGGTTGGAAACGCCAAAGGTTACAAGACGATCATCGTTATGCCGGAAACGCAAAGCCGCGAAAAGATGGATACGCTGCGCGCGCTAGGGGCGGAACTGGTGCTGGTGCCAGCCGCGCCCTATTCCAACCCTTGTCATTTCGTCCATCAGTCGCGCCGGATCGCGGAGGAGACGCCCAACGCAATTTGGGCAAACCAGTTTGACAACATCGCCAATCGCCGCGCGCATATTCAGGGAACAGCCGAGGAAATCTGGCAGCAGATGGACGGACGAATCGATGGCTTTACCTGCGCCGTTGGCACGGGCGGCACGCTTGCCGGCGTTGGGCTTGGGCTGAAGAGCAAGGATGAGAAGATTACCATTGCGCTGACTGACCCGCATGGTGCGGCGCTTTACAGCTATTATGCGTGTGGCGAATTGAAGTCAGAAGGCTCGTCTGTCGCCGAAGGGATCGGGCAGGGCCGCATCACCGCCAATCTGGAAGGCGCGCCAATCGATACGCAGTTTCGGGTGTCCGACGAGGAAGGGCTGCTCTGGATGCGTCGTCTGTTGGACGAGGAAGGGCTGTGTCTTGGCCTGTCGTCGGGGATCAATGTGGCGGGTTCGATTTTGCTCGCGCGACAATTGGGGTCGGGTAGCCGGGTGGTCACTATTTTGTGCGATACAGGGTTTCGCTATCTGTCGACGCTATACAATCGGGCATGGCTTGAGACCAAAGGCCTGTCGGTGCGCTAATCCCAAACGGGCGATTGCCCGAGGCGGTTCGACACACTCCGCAATTGGCGCTATGTTGTATGTCTGAAAATGAGCAGAGCAATTGAAACCACGCAGTCGATGCAGCGCGTTAAGGTTGGGATGACCGGCCTGGCGTTTGTGTTGTTGTTGATTGGTCTTGCCAGTGCGATCTTTAGTTCCGCGAGCAAAGAGCCGCAGCGTGCGGTTGTCGGCGCGCCCAGTACCGAAGCCGTAACCAGCATGACGACCGTTGATACTGCGCTGGAGCCACCCAAAGAGCCGCTTGCAGAATTGGGCGTCACGCCAAGCACCGAGACCGAACCCGATAATAGTGCGACGCCAGCCAAGCCGGGGCCGTCGAAATAATCCCGGTCGGCGTTGGCGACCAATCGGCCTAGAGCGCGATGCGCGTTGACCACCAGAGATGTCGCCCCACAAAAGGGCAAAATCCGCGTCCTGCGTTCCGATACGATGGTTTCGAGGAAATGGACCATCGGATACAAGAACAAAACAAGTATATCTTCGTTCTTGTGGCCTTCCGGTAAGACCTGCGGGCATAATTTCCCCTAAATTCCCCAAATCAACCGTTGCATCCCCAATCGACCCCTGATAACCTTATGGTTAACGGGAACGGGGTTCTCAGATTTGCTAACCGCGGCAACTGCGTCGGTCGAAACACCGATTCGCAGGCGAGGAAAGCTATGCACACCCCGATAGGGGTGAGCGTGTCAGACAGGGCCATCTATCACGGCTATGGGCTCCAGCTCGTCGATGACAAGGGTCGGGTTGCGATCCCGTCGCCGCTTCGCCCGCTGCTGATCGCCAATGGCGCGCCCAACCCTGAACCCAAGGCGCCTCCTGAAGTCGTCATTGCAGTGCATGAAAGCGGCGAATGCCTGATGGGCTTCGATGTGGTGCAGATGAAAGAAAAGGTCGAGGCGTTGCAACAGCGCGCGCTCGCCCATGCCGGCCCTGACGGGGCGCCTAATGACGAGATTTTACGTCGCAGCATGGCGCTCGACGTCGTGGCGTTCGATGCCAGCGGACGATTCATCATGCCAGGCTATCCGCGTGGTGAAGTAGGGATTGGCAAATACGCGTTCTTTTACGGGCTTGGCCGCCATTTCGAAATCTGGGATCCCAGGCGCGCTATCCAGTCGCCGACCGCGACGGACCGGCTGAAGAGCATGGTCCGCCACTTTATGGCAGAAAAGGGCGAAACATTGTGAGCGCGGCACATCTACCCGTCTTGCTGAACGAAGTGGTTGATGCACTGGCAATAGTGTCTGGCGAGGTGCACGTCGACGCGACCTTTGGCGCAGGCGGTTATACCCGCGCGATGTTGGCGCGTGGTGCGCGCGTGATCGCTTTTGATCGTGATCCCGATGCGATCGCCGCAGGAAGGGCGATGGTTGAGGAGAGCGACGGCGCGCTGACGCTCGTTCATGCCGTCTTCTCCGCGCTTCAGTCGGAGCTCGAACAGCGCGGGGCGGTGCCGGTTGATGGCGTGACGATGGATATTGGCGTCTCGTCAATGCAACTCGACCAGCCCGAGCGGGGCTTTTCGTTTCAGTCGGATGGACCGCTCGACATGCGGATGAGCCAGACTGGGATGACGGCGGCCCAATTTCTGAACGAGGCCGATGAAGAAGAGATCGCTGACGTGTTGTATGAGCTTGGTGAGGAACCCAAGGCACGACGTGTTGCGCGCGCGATTGTCGCTGCCCGCCCGCTCGCCACGACGCAGGATTTAGCGACAGTTGTCCGGCGCGCGCTTGGCTTTCGCCCGCATGAAAAGAAAGACCCCTCGACCCGAAGCTTTCAGGCGATCCGAATCTACCTCAATCGTGAACTGGGCGAACTGGCCGATGGCCTCGCAGCAGCAGAGCGTGCGCTCAAGCCAGGCGGGCGTCTCGCGGTGGTGACGTTTCACAGCCTTGAGGACCGGCTTGTGAAGCGTTTCCTGCGCGAACGGAGTGGCGCGGTACCGGGCGGATCGCGGCATGTGCCGCAGGTCGTTGCCAAGGCGGCACCCAGCTTTGAATCGGTCGCACGCGCAGTCCGCGCCGGTGAGGATGAAATCATCCGCAACCCACGCGCACGTTCAGCAACATTGCGTGTCGCGCGGCGGACATCGGCGGCGGCTTGGCCACAGGAGGAAATGCGATGACGGCGGCGTATCGGTTGAAGGGCTTGGGATGGTTTTTGAGCGGCGTGATCGTGGTGCTTGGATTCTATCTGGTTTCGCTCCAGGTCGCGGCCGAACGCAAGAAGGTGGAGGACGTCACGCGAATGATGATTGCCGCGAATCGGGAGATCACGTCGCTTGATACCGAATTTGAAACGCGTGCCAATCTGTTGCAGCTGGAAAAGTGGAATGGCGAAGTGTTGGCGCTGAGCGCGCCGTCGGCGACGCAATTTATCCCAAATGAGGCCGAGTTGGCGCAGATCGATTTTACCCGGCCGGATGAGCGCGAGGCGGCGATACAGGTTGCAAACCACGTCGTTCCTTCAGGCCCGGGTCTTACGATTGCACCGATTGCAGTCGCGGTTCAAACAGCCCCGATTGGGCTATCTGCTGATCGTCCAGCCCGGGCGGACACGCCGCATGCGGGTTCAGGCGTGCGGCCCGAACCGTTCCGCACGATCCTTGCCAGCGTCGCGCCAGTCCCCGCGGGTGTCGGGACAAGCATTCGGCGCGCATCGGCGACACAAACGATCGCACTGCTTGATCGCAAATTGCTGAGCGATTCGGTCATCGGCGATCTTGTCAGCGGCGCGCGCGCGGAAGTTCACGGCACAAGATGAGCATCCTGGTCGCCAGACCATCCGCTCCCTTGCGGCTTGGCGGGCAGCGTCACGCGATGCAGGCACATGCGCCGGTGCGTCTTGTCATGCTGATGTTGTTAATTTCGGCCGGTGTTATGCTCGTGCTTGCGAAGCTGGCGTGGTTGGTCGCGTTTTCGTCGCCTGCGACAACCCGCGACGCTGCTGCGGCGCTGGTGCCTCTTCGAGGCGACATTGTTGATCGCAATGGTGCGCCGCTTGCGCGCACGATTGATGCCTGGTCGATCGGCATTCATCCCAATAAACTTGTCAACGATCCGGAAGCTTTGGCACCGCGCCTTGCGGCGTTAATGCCGGAGCATGATGCCGCCGGGTATCTTCGGCTGCTGACGTCGGGCCAGAAATTCGCCTATCTCCAGCGCCGCGCCCTGCCCGAGCTCGTGCGTGAGGTGAATGCGCTTGGCGAGCCGGCAGTGGCCTTTGCACGCGAACCCGAGCGGCTTTACCCCCAATCGACCCTGGCCGCTCATGTCCTTGGTTTTCTGAATTACGATGGCCATGGCGTGCGCGGCATGGAGCACACGCTCGACGCCAAGCTCATGGGCACGGCGACGCGCGGAGAGCCAGTGGCGCTTTCAATCGATGCGCGCGTACAGGCGGCGATGGAAAGCGAGCTGGGCGCGGCGATGTTATCATTTCAGGCGCAAGGGGCCGCCGGCATCGTGATGGATGCGCGCACCGGCGAGATTGTC
Source organism: Sphingomonadales bacterium (assembly GCA_038316685.1). Classification (GTDB taxonomy): domain Bacteria; phylum Pseudomonadota; class Alphaproteobacteria; order Sphingomonadales; family Sphingomonadaceae; genus Sphingomonas. The sequence continues at coordinate 2,442 of JBBQAU010000119.1, read as the reverse complement.
GCGATGGTATCCTATCCCATGTATAACCCCAACGCGGTCAAGGGATCCACCGACAAGCAGTTGCAAAACAATGTGACACAAAGTGTGTATGAGCTTGGTTCTGCCTTTAAGCCGATCACAATGGCGGCGGCAATTGATAGTGGTGTGGTCACGTCAATGTCGCGCCGCTTTGATGCACGGGTGCCGCTGCAGGTCGGACGTTTCAAGATAAAGGATGATCATCCCCAGCGCCGCTACCTCGATATTCCCGAGGCGCTGGTGCATTCATCCAATATCGTTACCGCCCGTATTGCTGACGAAATGGGTCCGGCAAGGATGCAGGCGATGTTCCGTCGCCTTGGCTTTGATACGCGCACCGATGTTGAACTTGCCGAGCGTGAGAAGCCGATCTGGCCGAATTTCTGGGCGCGCGTTACGGTCATGACTAGTGCTTACGGCCACGGCATCGCAGTGACCCCCCTGCACCTTGCCAGCGCGTATTCGGCGCTGGTCAATGGCGGCATTTGGCGTCCCGCCACGCTGATGCGCATAGACGCCGGCAAGGAGCCTGAGGGTCGCCGAGTGATCTCACAGACCACAAGTGACCGAATGCGGCAGTTGTTGCGTCTGGTTGTGTTGCAAGGGACTGGCCGCAAGGGGGATGCACCGGGCTATCGTGTTGGCGGCAAAACCGGTACGGCCGAAATTGCCATGAAAACCGGCTACTCCCGCAAACGCAACGTATCAACTTTTGCCGCCGCATTTCCGATGGATGCGCCGCGCTATGTCGTTGTCGCGATGCTTGATTCGCCCATTGCTAATGCCCAATCCGGCGGGCAGTCGACTGCTGCCTGGACGGTAGCACCGGTCGTTTCGCGGGTAATTATGCGCACGGGTTCGTTGCTTGGGGTAACACCCGACACGCAGCGCGATGTCGATGTTTCTGACCTGCTGCCATTATTGTGGCATGCGCCGGGCGAGTCCGGGGCTGTGCTCGAATGAAATTAAGTGCCCTGACCGGTGGGGACGAAGCCGCAACGGTCACCGGCTTTGCGATTGACCATCGCAAAGTGGCCCCCGGCACCGTTTTTGGCGCATTTGAAGGCATGCGGCTCAACGGTGAGGATTTTATCGAGGCCGCGATTGCCGGTGGGGCGATTGCCGTAGTGGCCCGGCCCGAAGCGCGTGTCGATGGAGCTGTCCACCTTTTCGACGCCAATCCGCGCGCATTGTTTGCGCGGCTTGCCGCCCAGTTCTTTGCCCCGTTCCCTGGCATTGCGGTCGCCGTCACAGGGACCAACGGCAAGACCTCGACCGTTGAAATGACGCGCCAGCTTTGGCGGATCGCCGGATTTCATGCAGCGTCGATTGGTACGCTCGGCGTAACGACCGCCAATGATCAAGTCATCACGGGCCTTACCACGCCCGACATCGTTACCTTCCTTGCCAATGTCGGCGGCCTAGCGCGCGAGGGCGTGACGCATCTGGCGTTTGAGGTGTCAAGCCATGGCCTGTCGCAATACCGGACTGACGGCGTGAAGGTCAGCGCGGCGGCGTTCACCAATCTCAGCCGTGATCACCTCGATTACCACCGCGACATGGCAGACTATTTCACCGCCAAACTGCGGCTGTTCGCTGAAGTCCTGGCATTTGATGGCACCGCCGTGGTGTGGGCCGATGACGAGCATGCCGCCCGGGTGATCGATCTGGCGCGCGAGCGGGGCAATCAGCTGATCTCGGTTGGTACTCATGGTGATACGCTGCGGCTCGTGTCGCGCGATCCAACTTTGCTGGGGCAAGGATTGGTCATTAAAGCCGAAGGGCGTGAGCATGAAATTACGCTGCCATTGATTGGTGCCTATCAGGCCGCGAATGCGTTGACGGCGGCGGGGCTTGTGATTGCGACGGGCGGCGATGTTGCGGCGACGTTGCAGTCGCTCGCCCGACTGCAGCCCGTGCGGGGCCGGCTCGAACGCGCGGCAATTACCAAGGTTGGCGCGCCAGTCTACGTCGATTATGCGCATACGCCCGATGCGATCGGCGCGGCAATTGCGGCGCTGAAGCCCCATGTCACAGGCAAGCTGATCGTCCTGATTGGAGCGGGCGGTGAACGTGATCCGGGCAAGCGCGAGCCGATGGGGCTGATCGCGGCGCAGAACGCCGATATGGTCATCGTCACCGACGATAATCCCCGGAGCGAAGATGCAACCGAGATTCGGCGGGCGATTATGAGAGGTGCCCCGCAAGCCCTTGAAATAGCCGGGCGGCGGGACGCGATCATTGCCGCGATTCAGGCGGCTGGATCGACCGATATCGTGTTGTTAGCAGGCAAGGGGCATGAGCAGGGGCAGATTGTGGGAGAACTGATCCTGCCGTTCGATGACGTTTCTGTGGCCCGGGAGTGCGCCCAGTGATCAGCGATCTCGCCTTGGCCCCGGCAAGTGCAAGGTCAGCTTCGGCGCT
>JBBQAU010000118.1:0-7486 GCA_038316685.1 Sphingomonadales bacterium | reverse complement strand
CCCCAATCAACTCACGTCCGATCAGCATCCGCCTGATCTCATTCGTGCCTGCTCCAATATCGAGCAGCTTGGCATCCCGATAAAACCGTTCAACCGGCCAGTCCTTGGTATAGCCCGCCCCACCCAGCGCCTGCACCGCCTCATTGGCGACACGCACCGCGCTTTCGCTCGCGAGCAGGATCGCGCCTGCTGCATCAAAGCGCGTGGTCTTGCCCGCATCGCAAGCGCGCGCGACGGCATAGACATAGGCGCGCGCGGAATTGAGCGCGACATACATGTCGGCGATCTTGCCCTGCATCAGCTGGAACGCGCCGACCGGCTTGCCAAACTGTTGACGCTCGCGAACGAAGGGCAGCACGACGTCAAGACAGGCCTGCATGATGCCCAGCTGAATGCCGGAGAGCACCGCGCGCTCATAGTCGAGCCCCGACATCAAAATGCCAACGCCGCCATTGATCGGCCCCATCACATTGGCATCGGGCACCTCGCAATCATTAAACACCAGTTCGGCCGTAGGAGAGCCGCGCATGCCCATCTTGTCGATCTTCTGCCCGATGTTGAAACCGGGCATGTCCTTTTCAATCAGGAAGGTGGTGATCCCGCCCGATCCTTCACCTGTCTTGGCATAGACGACGAGCGTATCGGCATAAGCCGCATTGGTGATCCAGAATTTGGTGCCGTTGAGGACATAGCCACCCTGCACCGCAGTTGCGCGCAGCTTCATCGAGACGACGTCTGATCCCGCACCCGCCTCTGACATTGCGAGCGAGCCGACATGCTCGCCCGATATCAGCTTGGGCAGATACTTGGCCTTTTGCTCCGGGTTGCCCCATCGCGCGATCTGATTGACGCACAGATTGGAATGCGCGCCATAACTCAGGCCAACCGAGGCCGAGGCGCGGCTGACCTCCTCACACGCGATGACATGCTCCAGAAATCCCAGGCCCAGCCCGCCGTCAGCCTCCGGCACGGTGATGCCGTGCAAGCCAAGCGCGCCCATTTCGGGCCAGAGATTGCGCGGGAACCAATCCTCGGCATCGATCTTAACGGCGAGCGGCGCGATCCGGTCAGTCGCAAAACGCTCGGTCGTGTCGCGGATCATGTCAGCGGTCTCGCCAAGCGCGAAATCAAGGGCGGTGGTCATCTTCATTCTCCCAGCACGGGCGCGTCAGCCCCGATCCTTCGACAAGCTCAGGTGAGCCTTGTTCCGGGGCTTACCGTGCCTTACGCGTGGCCGGTTCTTTGGGGCACCGTGGGTGCCAGAACAAGTCCGGCATGACGAAAGAAGTGTTTAGGCGACAGTATCCGGGGGAACCAAGTGGCCAGCCTTTTTCGCACCAAGACAATCCTGCACGGCGATGACCGCCCGGTCGAGCATCGCCTGGCGCGCACGCTTTCCTGGCCGCATCTGGTGGCGCTGGGGGTTGGCGCAATTGTCGGCACGGGCATCCTGACCTTGATTGGCGTTGGCGCAGATCGCGCAGGACCAGCGGTGTTGCTGAGCTTTGTGGTGGCGGGCGCAATTTGTGCATGTGCCGCGCTTTGTTATGCCGAAATGGCGACGATGATTCCGGCATCGGGCAGCGCCTATACCTATAGCTATGCGGTGCTGGGGGAGATTTTCGCCTGGGTGGTCGGGTGGAGCCTGATCCTGGAATATTCGCTGGTGGTATCGACCGTCGCGGTTGGCTGGTCGGGCTATGCGGTGGGGTTTCTCAAAGGGTTGGGGATCATTGTGCCGACGGCGCTTGCCAATGGTCCTGCGCTGGGCGGGGTGGTGAACCTGCCCGCTGTGCTGATCATTGCGGTTGTGGCGGGGCTGCTGATGCTCGGGACGCGGGAGAGTGCGCGCGTGAATACCGCGTTGGTCGGCCTCAAAATATTGACGCTGTCGCTGTTCGTGTTCGTCGCGCTGCCGCATTTCGATGTCGCCAACCTCACGCCGTTTGCGCCCTATGGCTATGGCAGCGCAGTCGGGGAGGGCGGTGCCAAATATGGCGTCATGGGGGCCGCTGCGATCATCTTCTTTGCCTTTTACGGGTTCGATGCGATCTCGACGGCGGCGGAGGAGGCCAAGGATCCCGAGCGTGATCTGGCGATTGGCATTGTCGGATCGATGGTCGCCTGCACGGTGATCTATTTGATCGTGGCGGCGGCGGCGGTGGGGGCGATTTCGTTTACCCGCTTTGCCGACAGCCCGGAGCCGCTCGCGCTCATCCTGCGTGAACTGGGGCAGGGCAGCATTGCCACAGTGGTTGCCGCTGCCGCTGCGATTGCGTTGCCGACGGTGCTGCTCGCTTTCCTTTATGGCCAGAGCCGGATATTCCTCGTGATGGCGCGCGATGGCTTTCTGCCGCAGAGTCTGGCCAAGGTTGATGCGCGCGGCACACCTGCCCGAATCACGCTCGTCACCGCGATTTTCGTGGCGATCATTGCCGGCATCGCGCCGCTCGATGTGATCGCCAGCCTCGCCAATGCCGGGACTTTGTGCGCGTTCATTGCGGTGGCGGCGTGTGTGCTGGTGCTGCGGCGGCGCAGTCCGGAGGCGAAGCGCCCGTTCCGAACGCCGCTTGCCTGGGTGGTCGCCCCGGCGGCTATCCTTGGATGTCTGTATCTGTTTACCAGCTTGCAGCAAGTGACGCAGGTGTCGTTCTTGGTCTGGAACGCAATTGGGTTGCTGGTGTATTTCCTGTTCGGGCGCGCGCGGTCGCTGGTTTCAGGCTGATCGCCTGCGCGCAATCTGTATCAGCGCGACCAGCCCAATCAAAGCCCAGCACACTTCCAGCACCGCCGCTGGCCATGCCTGATGCCAGATAACGTTGATGGCAAGCGTGGTGCCGCCGATAAAGTTCATCGCCTGGAAAACAGCGGAGTCGCCGGACAGCTTGCCGATCGAGGTCAGCAGATACGCGCTGAGGCACAGCCCCGATCCGATCCAGCCGAGTGTTTCGATGAGCAAGGTCATGCAGCGACCCGCCCGATCCGCCACAGCGTGAAAATCCCGATCCCCGCCCAGGCAATGTTCAGCACCGCCGATGGCAATGCGCCGTGCCAGCCGCTGTTGAGGATAAACCCTGCCGCGCCGAATACATTCATCCATTGGAACGTCGCCGACTGGCCCGATAATCGCCCCGTCGATACCAGCAGATACGAAGCGAGGATGATCAGCGCCGCTGCCCAACCAACGACCTCGATCAACGCTTCATTCAAGCCGCCAGCTTCCGCAGCACATAGTGCAGGATGCCGCCATTCATGAAATATTCGGCCTCATTGGCGGTATCGATCCGGCAGAGCGCGGCAAAGGTGAAGCTGGTGCCATCCTTACGCGTGACGAACACATCAACCTGCTGACGTGGCTTTAGATCGGCAACGCCGGTGATCGTAAAACTGTCGTCGCTGGTCAGGCCAAGCGTCAGCCGCGTATCGTCATTCTGGAATTGCAGCGGCAGCACACCCATACCGACCAGATTAGACCGGTGAATACGCTCAAAACTTTCAACAATTACTGCGCGGACGCCGAGCAGATTGGTACCCTTGGCCGCCCAGTCACGAGACGATCCCGTGCCATATTCCTTGCCCGCAATGACGATGAGCGGTGTCATGTCGGCCTTGTGGCGCATCGCTGCGTCATAGATCGGCATGACTTCGCCATTGTAAATCGACATGCCCCCCTCAATCCCGGGAACCATTTCATTCTTGATGCGGATATTGGCAAAGGTGCCGCGCATCATCACCTCATGATGCCCACGCCGCGCGCCATAGCTGTTGAAATCGGCCTTCGACACTTGGTGCTCCATCAGCCAGGTGCCAGCAGGAGAATCGGCCTTGATCGATCCGGCCGGCGAGATGTGATCGGTGGTGATCGAATCGCCCAAAATCGCGAGCGGCTTTGCCCCCAGAATATCGGCGATTGGCGCTGGCGTCATCGACATGCCATCAAAATAGGGTGGGTTGGCGACATAGGTTGAGCCCGCGCGCCATTGATAGGTATCCGATCCTTCGACCTGGATCGCCTGCCAATGTTCGTCGCCTTTATAGACATTGCCATAGCGTGTGACAAACATGTCGCGGCTGACATTGGCGGTCATCACCTCATACACTTCGGCGTTGCTTGGCCAGATATCGCGCAGATAAACGTCATGGCCGTCGGTCGCCTGGCCGATCGGCGTGGTCGTGAAATCTTCGGTCACGGTCCCCTTTAGCGCGTAAGCGACGACGAGCGGTGGCGAGGCGAGGAAGTTTGCGCGGACATCCGGTGACACGCGGCCCTCAAAATTGCGGTTCCCTGACAGCACTGAGGCCGCGACGATATCATTGCCGTTGATCGCCTTTGAAATTGGCTCGGCGAGCGGGCCGGAATTGCCGATACAGGTGGTGCAGCCATAACCGACGAGGTTGAAGCCAACCGCGTCGAGATGTTCCTGCAGCCCTGCCTTGACGAGATAATCAGTCACGACCTGCGATCCCGGCGCAAGGCTGGTCTTGACCCAGGGCTTGGGCTTCAGCCCCAGCGCATTCGCCTTTTTTGCGACCAACCCGGCGGCAACGAGCACGCTGGGGTTTGACGTGTTGGTGCAGCTGGTGATCGCCGCAATCACGACATCGCCGTCGCCAATATCATGATCGCGGCCCTCAACCGCAACGCGCCTAAAGCCGTCATGCCTGTAAACCGAGGCAAGTTCGCCGTTGAACACATCATCAACCTGCGTCAGCGCGACCTTATCCTGTGGACGCTTTGGCCCTGCGAGCGAGGGCACGACCGATGACATGTCAAGTTCAAGCGTTGAGGTGAAGACAGGATCGGCCATAGTGGCAAAGCGCCAAAGCCCTTGCGCCTTGGCATAAGCCTCGGTCAGCGCGATCTGGCTTTCTTCCCGGCCGGTGAGGCGCATGTAATCAATCGTCTTTTCATCAATCCCGAAAAAGCCGCAGGTCGCGCCATATTCAGGGGCCATATTGGCAAGCGTCGCACGGTCCGCGAGCGTCAGCGCATCAAGGCCGGGACCATAATATTCGACAAAACGCCCGACCACACCGTGTGCGCGCAGCATCTGTGTGCAAGTCAGTACTAGATCGGTCGCGGTAATGCCCTCTGCAAGCGCACCGATCAGTTTGAAACCAACGACTTCGGGGATCAGCATGCTGACGGGCTGGCCAAGCATCGCTGCCTCCGCCTCAATCCCGCCGACGCCCCAGCCAAGCACGCCAAGGCCGTTGATCATTGTCGTGTGGCTGTCAGTGCCGACGCAGGTATCAGGATAGGCAATCGTCGCGCCGCTTGCGTCCTTCGAGGTCCAGACGGCCTGCGCGATATGTTCCAGATTGACCTGATGGCAGATCCCGGTGCCGGGGGGGACCGCCTTGAAATTGTCGAGACTTTTCGAGCCCCATTTCAAAAAGTCATAACGCTCGCCATTGCGCTGATATTCGAGTTCAACATTATGCTCGAATGCCTTGGGATGGCCGAATTCATCGACCATCACCGAGTGATCAATGACCAAATGCACCGGCACCAGCGGGTTGATCTTGGAAGTATCGCCGCCAAGCTTTGCAATCGCATCCCGCATCGCCGCCAGATCAACGACGCAAGGGACACCAGTAAAATCCTGCAACAACACGCGCGCGGGGCGATACTGGATTTCGGCGGTGCCCGTCGGGTTTTGCTGCCAATCGATCAGCGCCTGAATGTCGGCGACCGAAACGGTGAAGCCACCATCTTCAAACCGCAACAGATTTTCCAGCAGCACTTTCATTGAAAAGGGCAGGCGGGAGACATCGCCGAGCTTCGCTGCTGCCTTGGACAGGCTGTAATAATGATAGGTCGCGCCGCCAGCGGTGAGTGTGTCGCGCGTGCCCAGGCTGTCCTGTCCAATGGCGGTCATAAACGGTCCTTCCCTTTGTGCCGGCGCGGGCGGGGAGGCGGCAGAAAGCCGCACGAGCGCGCCATGACTGATGCGTTGATCGCGCTCGCCTTAGCAAGCGAGTCAGCAGGGGGGAAGGGTGCGTTCGCGTGTTGTGGCGACCACGCCCTTCAGGGCTTTGGCAACACCTCTGCCACCAAATCCTTGCGGCTGAGTTTGCCGATCATCGTTTTGGGCATGGTTGCGCGGACAACCACCTCATCAACACGCTCATGCTTGCCGAGTTGCGGGTTCAGCCAGTCGCGTAAGGCCGCGCCGTCAATCGCCATGCCGGTGTTGAGCGTCACATAGGCGCGCGGTCGTTCGCCAAGATACGCGTCGGGCACGCCGATCACGAGTGTCTCTTTGACCGCCGGATTGGCGTAGAGGATCGCCTCGATCTGACTGGGGAATACCTTGAACCCGCCAACCGCGATCATGTCCTTCAGGCGGTCAACAATGCGGATAAAGCCGCCGTCGTCAATCTCGCCGACATCGCCGGTGCGCAGCCAGCGCCTGCCATCGCCATCGGTTAGGAAGACATCGGCATCGGCATCGGGCCGGTTCCAATAGCCCTTCATGATTTGCGGCCCGGCGACGGTGATTTCGCCCGGTTCACCTTCCGGTGGCGGTTTAAGAGGGTCTTCCTTATCAACCAGCCGGACGCGCGTGGCAGGGATTGGTTGGCCGATCGTGCCCGATTTGCCTTCGCCGAGATAGGGGTTGGCGGAAACAACGCCTGAACTTTCCGACAAGCCGTAGCCCTCGACCAGCCGCGCGCCGGTCATCGCTTCAAACTTCGCCTTCAGTTCGGCCGCGAGCGGCGCACCCCCTGAAATGCAGACGCGCAGATGGTGGAAGTCGGTCTTGCCGATGCGCGGGTGATCAAGCAGCGCCTGATACATGGTTGGCACACCGGGCAGCGCGGAAACGCGCGATTTGGCAATCGCCGCCAATGCCTGCCCCGCGTCAAAGCGGGGCAGCATGATAATGCACCCGCCTGCGGCTATGGTCCGATTGAGCACACAAGTATTGGCAAATACATGAAACAACGGCAGCACGCCCAGGATGCGGTCCTCAGCGTCAGGCTCGGGGTCGATCGCGACGATCTGGCGCGCATTCGCGGATAGATTCTGGTGGGTGAGCATCGCGCCTTTGGGCGATCCGGTGGTGCCGCCGGTATATTGGATGAGCGCGATATCCTGTTCGGGATCGATGGCAGGCGTCGTGCAGCCGCCGTCATTGGCGATCAGCGCGGAAAAGCGCGTCACGCGCGGGTCATTGGGCAGCGGTGTTGTTTCCTTGCCCTTCAAGAGCCGAAAAAGAATGGATTTGACCGGCGGCAACGTGCCTGCAACCGACCCGACAATCAGGCGTTCTAGCGCGCTGCTTTCAAGGACCTTGAGTGCATTGGGTAACAGGGCGGTGGCTGATAAGGTGAAAAGCAGCCTGGTGCCCGAATCCGCCACCTGATGCGCGAGTTCGGCGGGCGTATAAAGCGGCGAGAAATTGACGACCGTCGCCCCCAATCTGAGGATTCCGAAATAGGCCGCGACATAATGCGGGGTGTTGGGCAAAAAAAGCCC
>JBBQAU010000117.1:0-7503 GCA_038316685.1 Sphingomonadales bacterium | reverse complement strand
TGGCCAGTTTCGAAAGCTCTGCGGCGTGCTGCGGCTTGGCCTCGCTGACGACCCGCGCTTTGCGACTAATCCCGCCCGCGTGACGAACCGTGCAATACTGATTCCGCTGCTTGCCGCCAGTATCGGCGGATGGGCGAAACGTGATCTCTACGAGGCACTTGAGACAGCGGGTGTTCCAGCCGGCCCTATCAATCGCGTCGATGAAGTGTTTGCCGACCCACAGGTGATTGCGCGCGGCATGGCGATCCTGCGCGGCGGGTTACCAGGCGTTGCCAGCCCGATTGTCATTGATGGCGAGCGCATGGTCAGCGACCGACCGAGCCCGGATCGCCCATGATTTGCGGTGAGGTGGTCGCCATGCGATGCGGCTGTCGCGCATTCTTGGAGTCAAGAACGGCATGACCAAGTTCACCGTCAACAATCAGCCGATTGAATATCGGCTCGATCCAAATACACCGCTGCTTTGGGCGTTGCGCGATGCCTCCAACCTGACCGGCACGAAGTATAGCTGCGGCACGGGCGATTGCGGCGCTTGCACCGTCGATGTGGATGGCGAGGCGGTGCGATCCTGCCAGGTATCGATACGATCGCTTGAGGGAGCCTTTGTCACCACGATTGAAGGCTTGTCCCGCGAGCGTGACCATCCGGTGCAGCAAGCTTGGATTGCCAAGAATGTGTCGCAATGTGGTTTTTGCGTTCCGGGCATGATCATGGCTGCTGCCATTCTTTTGAAACGTAACAGAAACCCGTCTGAAGAAGAGATCGAAGCCGCCATTACCAACCTCTGCCGTTGTGGCAGTTATCCCCGCATTATCGAGGCAGTGCAGCTTGCCGCCAGTATCCAACGCGGCGATGAGACTGTTGGTGTTACCCCGCGCCCGGGCATTGACCCCGCTGATGCCGCCCGACTAGTACCCGCGCTCACGCCGCTAGCACCGGTCAAGCCGATACGCTAACCTTTCACCAAGCTTTCACGCCAATTCAGAAATGGCTAATCTAACGGGTTGTAAGAGGGCATTACCGTGACGCCCGGGTTTCAGATCGGCGTTGGTGGAGGAACTGATGCGTAAATCGACCCTCATGGCACTGCTTACCGTTGCGGCGCTGATTCCCGGCACTGCCTATGCGCAGGAAGGTATTGTTTATGTCGACAATCATCTCGGAGATGACCGGCTAACCCGGGAAGCACGCGCGGAACAGCAGCGGTCCGAACAAGACCGCCAGCAAGCTCAAGTTAACCCTCCCCAGTTCCAGCGCCCGCGACCGGATTTCAGGGTAGATTCGCCAGAACTGCCGCGCGTAACCGTGCCGCTACCAGAAAGAATCGATCGTGGGCCGCGCCCCGAGCGTCCGCAGCCGCCGTTTGATCAGCCACGTCCCCAACCGCCGTTCACGCCGCCTGAAGTGACACCCGCGCCAGTGGCCCCAAATTTCGGAGAAGACCGCCAATCCGACTTCGATCGCGGTAATGGTCGGCGGTTTGGCCAGCCGGATAGAGATGTTCGAGCGGGCGGACCGAATAACCAGCCCTTAGAGCCTTCAGTTCGCAACGACGGATTTCGCAATCAGCCTGAATTCCGAAACGGCCGCCCAGACTTGCGGCAGGATCGTCGCGACGATTTGCGCAACGACCCCAATCGGCGATTTGACGACAATCGCCGGATCGACCCACGGCGCGATTTCCCCGGGAATAACGGCTTTGGCAATGACGGCTGGGGCAATAACGGCCGGGGAAACCAAGGCTGGGGAAACCAAGGCTGGGGAAATCAGGGCTTGGGAAATCAGGGCTGGGGAAACCAGGGATGGGGAAACCAGGGCTGGGGAAACCAAGGCTGGGGAAACCAGGGCTGGGGAAACCAGGGCTGGGGAAACCAGGGCCGGGGAAACCAGGGCTGGGGAAACCAGGGCCGGGGAAACCAAGCTTGGGGAAACCAGGGTTGGGGCAATGGCGGGATTAACAACCGCTGGAACCAAGGCCGTGGCAATGCATGGAACCGCAATTGGCGGCAAGACAACCGCTGGGATTGGCGCGGTTTTCGCAATTACAACCAGGACGTTTTTCATCTGCCGCGCTATTACGCCCCCAATGGTTGGCAATTTGGCTATCGCCGGTTTAGCCCAGGGTTGACGCTCAACACGTTGCTCTTCAACCAGAATTACTGGCTGCAGGACCCGGATTATTATCACCTGCCAACCCCGCAATGGCCCTTTGTCTGGGTACGCTATTACAACGATGCCCTGTTGATCGACTCACGCAGTGGCTTTGTCGGTGATGTTGTGAACGATATCTTTTGGGATGAATGAGTAAAATGGGCAAGGCCTGGTGTGCACCACACCGGGCCTTGCATTTTTGGCTGAGCCCGGCAACTTCGCGAACTGTGTTAAACCTCTTCAAACGAAACGATGGCCCTTCGGCCGGACGCGCGCAAGTAGGTCGCGCCGTAGGGCAAATGCTCGATGCGAACCCGGCGGTTGAACGCGTCATCATCGCTGACGTTCAAGTCTATTATTGCGCCAACTTCCTTGATGCGCCGCGCTGCAAGGAGATGATCCAGCTGATCGATGCGGATCGACGCCCCTCGACCTTGCTGACTGATCGCCCCGATGAGACTTTCCGGACCAGCGAGAGCTGCGATCTCAACCGCTGGGACCCGCGCGTGCGCAGCGTGGATGAAGCCATCGCCGCCCTGCTCGGGATTGACCCTGCCAAGGGCGAAACCCTGCAAGGTCAGCGCTATGCCCCCGGCCAGCAATTCCGCGCGCACCACGACTTTTTCTTTCGTAGCGAAAGCTATTGGCGGACCGTCACCAAGGAAGGGGGCCAGCGGACCTGGACGGCAATGGTCTATCTCAATGATGTCCTGGAGGGCGGCGAAACCTGGTTCCCGCAAGCCGGGATCCGCGTCGCGCCAAAGCGCGGCCTGTTGCTGATGTGGAACAATATGCGTCCAGATGGCAGCCCCAATTTATTGACCGTGCATGAAGGCATGCCGGTCGTTCGCGGGAAGAAATACATCGTCACCAAATGGTTCCGTGAGGCCAATTGGCTGGCGCATCCATCGCCGCGCTAAACCCGCTTATTTCGGACGCGGTTCGGGCTGCTTTTCTTCCGGTGCTGCTTCAAGACCATAGGGTTTGACAAGCGCCCAGACGTGCGGCGGGATCATTGTCTTCATCCGGCGCGGCCTTTCCCGGCGGAGGTGAACCACCGTCTCGGCTGCCTTCATCTCGACGCGCGTCCGGGCAAATTCCAGGCCGCGCGGACCAAAACGAGGCATCAACCAGCCAACAATTGGCCGCACCCATTGCGGCATCCGGCGCAACGGCAGGCCACCTGCGGCGCGTTCAACATTCATGATAAAACCCTTGACGGCGCTGGCTCGTTTCCCCGCATTGCCCGGCGGCGCGAGGTGCAGCTCATCGCCCAGCAATTTGACCAGCTCATCGCCGCGGTCGTTCCTGACGACCAGCCATTGCTCGCCCTCCCCCGCCATATAGCCGACGGTCAGATCGGCGAGCGCGTTGGTGTAATCAACGCAGGTCCGGCATGTCAGCGGGAAGAAATCTGGCGCAAGATTGGACAGCGGCAGCATCAGGAACGGGATCGCCTTTACCCGCCCATCGGTAAAGCGCAGCTCGACATGATAATCGGCGCGAAACTCAAGGTAAGTGATGCTGTCTGGATCATCAGCGAGGAGACCCAGAAATTCATGAAACCGCTCGGTCGTCGTATTGTCGGAGCACGGCGTACCAATCACATAGATCCGCTCGAAACCAAGGCTGTCCTCAATCGCCCGAAGCGCATGGATTTGGCATGGAATACCGATCACCGCGATGCGTTTGTGCCCCGCGTCGCGCGCGGGTTCAAGCAAGGCAAGCAACGGTGCAAAGCCCATCCGCATGCCCCGGACTTGCTGCATTCCCTCCGCCTTGGTGACGAGCACCGGCACGGGTTTCCAGCGATCCTCAGGGTCAGGCGCCATCGTCAAAACCGCATCGACTGCGCCGGTTTCCAGCAAACGCTCACCAAGCCGACTGGTGATCCCGGTCCACTGCGCCCCCGGCAGCGCCTTGCCCAGCTTTGCGCGATACATGTGCTTGAACGTGCCGAAAAACAGCTCGTCGGGCCGCGCCGGATCGCGCGCGCGGCCATGCACCTTGGCTTCAAGCTTGGCATAATCGGGCTTGATGAACTGGCAGGCGGTGCCGCATCGCTTGTGCTCGGGCGTGCGCGAAATGCCGCAATCAGTACACAAATCGCGCGGAACAGCAGCAGCAAGCGGTGGCGCCCACAACGGGCTGTTTGTGTCGGGTCGATCAGGCAGAATGGGCAAGGCGGCACTTTCAAGTGAGGGGCGCGGTGAGAGAGGCGTCGCCCAAGGTTCAACGAAGCCGCTCCGGATGTCCATGTAAATTCGCGCGCAAGCGGCAAAGGTGTCACAGCTCCGGCCAATGTTGCAGCCCTTTTTAGTTCAGTGGCTGGCGGCTACAACGTCGCTGATGAACACCGTGCTGAACATCACCCACTCCATCCTTGGTCAGCCCTGGCGCTGGCGCGCGCTGTCGGCGGATGCGCGCGACCCGGATTTCTCGCCCGACGATCTGACGACACAGCTGTTGCTTTCGCGCGGCTGCCCGCGCGAGGATCTGGAAGCGCACAAGGCCCCAAGCATCAGGGGTTTCATGCCCGATCCATCGATCTTTCGCGATATGGACCGCGCGGCGGAACGCCTTGCGGCGGCAGTGCTCGTGCAGGAATCCGTGACAATCTTTGGTGACTATGATGTCGATGGCGCAACGTCTGCCGCCTTGCTCATCTTGCTGCTGCGGGCGCTGGGGCTGGAAGCAAGCGCTTATATCCCTGATCGGCTGATGGAGGGCTATGGTCCATCGGGCGAAGCACTGGTGAAGATCGCGGCGAACGGCGCTTCCCTGATCGTCACGGTCGATTGCGGCGCGCAGGCGTTTGAGGCGCTCGACATGGCGCGCGCGGTGGGGGTCGATGTGATTGTGGTCGATCATCACAAATGCGCCGTCGCCCTGCCCGCCGCCTATGCGCTGGTGAACCCCAACCGGCTTGATGAGGGCGAAGGTGCCGCGCATGGCCATCTGGCGGCGGTTGGCGTTGCGTTCCTGCTCGGCGCAGCGCTGATCCGGACCTTGCGGCTGCAAGGCTATTTTACGAGCCGGGCAGAACCCCGGCTGCTCGACCTGCTCGATATCGTGGCGCTCGGCACAGTCGCTGACGTCGCGTCACTCAAGGGGCTGAACCGTGCTTTTGTCGCGCAGGGACTAAAGGTCATGGCCGCGCGCGGCAATATCGGGCTCAACGCACTGATTGAAGCGTCCCGCCTCACCCGCGCACCGACCGCAACTGATCTTGGCTTTGCGCTCGGGCCACGAATCAACGCCGGGGGGCGGGTAGGCAAGTCTGATCTGGGCGTGCGCTTGCTTACCACCACCGATCCTGATGAGGCCCGCCTCATCGCGGTCGAGCTTGATCGGCTTAACGAAGAACGCCGCGCGATTGAGGCAGCGGTGCAGGTATCGGCAGAGGAAATCGCGCTCACCAAGGGCAATCAGGCGGTAATGGTCATCGCAGGCCATGGCTGGCACCCCGGCGTCATCGGCATTGTTGCCGGGCGGCTGAAGGAAAAATTCGGGCGGCCAGCAATCGTCATCGCGCTCGACGAAGCAGGGATCGGCAAGGGATCGGGCCGGTCAATTGCCGGGGTTGATCTAGGCAGCGCTGTCCTTTCTGCCAAGGATCACGGCCTGCTGATCGCGGGTGGCGGGCATGCGATGGCAGCGGGCCTGACAATTGCCGCTGATCAGATTGAGGCATTTGGCGAATTTCTGGAGGAAAAGCTGGCGGCCGGCATTACCCGCGCCCAGGGTGACCGTGCGCTGCTGGTCGATGCGCTTGTTGCACCGGGCGGCGTCATGCCGTCGCTTGTCGAGGCGCTCGAAGCAGGCGGTCCGTATGGGATGGGATGGCCAGCACCACGCATCGCAGCAGGGCCCGTGCGGGTGATCAAGGCAGATGTCGTCGGCAACGGCCATGTCCGCGCGATCGTAGCGGGCGAAGATGGCCGCAGCCTCAAGGCAATGGCCTTCCGTCACGCCGACAGCGCGCTTGGCCAGGCCTTGCTCGGCGCCCCACCCCATCGCCATTTGTGGATTGCCGGCCGAGCAAAAATTGACGACTGGGCGTCGCGCTCGTCTGCTGAAATACATCTCGATGATGCCGCTTGGGCAGTGTGAGGAAGAAACCATGTTCAGTCACGCCACGCTGCGGAGTAATGACCTCGAACGATCATCGGGCTTCTATGCAGCGAAGATCGCAAATGGCGGCAGCGATTTAGGGCGGGACGATTGACCGTCTTGACCGCCGCGCCGCATTTCCGTAGTCGCCTCCCCCTAGCTATCCGATATTTCGGACACGGCCCCTTCGTCTAGCGGTTAGGACGCGGCCCTTTCACGGCTGAAGCACGGGTTCGATTCCCGTAGGGGTCACCAATCGCAGCGATTGCTGGTAAACTCGAACTAGTCACGTGGCGCTTCCCCTGTCGGGCGCAGGGCGACCCTCTGGCAGTAACGGCGTATGATCCGGCATCGGCGGGATCGACCTCTCAACATTGGACCGCGCCGGTCTGTTCAAACGCACATTCATACGCCCGCAACATAACGCGTCTTTAGTGTAGTTGGCGATTCGTCGTTCCAACACGGATCGGTTTTGGGAACGGGCCTGCGTTTAGCAAGAACGGTTGGCTACCGTCTGCGGATTTTTTGGGGGAAAAGGCATGAGAACGCGTGTCACGTCGGTTGCGTTGATAGCGCTTGTCGCCGGTTGCAGCCCACAAAGCGGGGGCTCTTCAGCCCCGACGATCGTGGCGGTAACACCCACGCCGTCCCCGACACCTACGCCCGCGCCATCCCCAACGCCCGCGCCATCCCCAACGCCCACGCCCACGCCTACTCCGACGCCTGCCCCCACCGCTACGCCGACGCCTTCACCGACGCCGACACCAGCCAGCTACATGCTGTTTTCCGATATTTACACGTCCCGGCCGGGGGCCGCGGCGATACTTCCCAGTGGATGCAGTGGCTTCGCGTTTACCGGCCAGCCCCCAGCGGTTCTGCCTACGACGGCATTCGGCGCGGGTCTGGCTTATCGGTTCGTGTTGACGCCACAGGTTTGGACGATCAGCGGCGATGTCTCAGCCAGTTTTGACGCGCGCGACACCGATCCCTTTGCAGGTATGTTTATCGACCCTGCTCCAAATAACTTAGAGGTTAATTATTCCAAAATCTTTGGCATCGATCCGGTCCGCCTCACCGTATCGCGGCCGACAATTGGATTGACCGGATTCGAATATGCGCGGCTTTCGTCGGTCTGGGCACCCGTGCTGAGTGAGCGCCGACAATATCATTGCGTAATAGGCATAACCACTTTCGCGACCGATGTTTTGGCGTCTGCATCCGGCACGTTCAGCCGCACGC
>JBBQAU010000116.1:0-7516 GCA_038316685.1 Sphingomonadales bacterium | reverse complement strand
GCGCATGCTGGCGACCATCGCGCGGAAATATGATCGCGGTTACGGGCATTTCACGACGCGACAGAATATTCAGTTTAACTGGATCAAGCTGGCCGATGCCGCCAACATCCTCTCCGATCTCGCAACTGTTGAAATGCACGCCATCCAGACGAGCGGCAATTGCATCCGCAATATCTCATCTGATCAATACGCAGGGGCCGCCGCCGACGAGGTCGCCGATCCGCGCCCCTGGGCCGAACTGCTTCGGCAGTGGAGCACCTTCCATCCTGAATTCAGCTATTTGCCACGCAAGTTCAAAATTGCCGTAATCGCCGCCAAGGAGGACCGGGCAGCGATGCGGCTGCATGATATCGGCATTCAGCTACTTGAGCGAAACGGCGAGCTGGGCGCGAAGATTTTCGTCGGCGGGGGGATGGGCCGAACGCCCATGATCGCGCCTGAGATCAAAGAGTTTGTGACCGCCGATCACTTGCTGAGCTATGTCGAAGCCTGTTTGCGAGTTTATAATCGCTATGGCCGGCGCGACAATATCTACAAGGCGCGGATCAAAATTCTGATCCATGAGATCGGTGCATCTGAGTATGCGCGGCAAGTCGAGCAAGAGTTTGCGCTGGTCAAAGCGCTCGGCATCGATCCGCCAGCTGCTGAGATGAAGCGAATAACCGAGTTCTTCGCGCCGCCACCCTTTGCAACTGACGCAACTGACGAGATCGACCGCACCAATCCCGACTTCGCCCTCTGGCTTGACCAGAACGTGAAGCAACACAAAGCGCCGGGCTATGCTATCGTCAATATCAGCCTGAAGCCGCGAGGTGGAATTCCCGGCGATGCATCCGCCGACCAGATCGACCTCATGGCAGAGCTAGCCGAGCGCTATTCCTTCGACGAGCTGCGGGTAACGCACGCACAAAATATCGTCCTGCCGCATGTCCGCAAGGCCGATCTTCTTATCCTTTGGCAACAACTGAGCGAAGCGGGGCTGGCAGAGGCTAATCTCGATTTGATCAGCGACATTATCGCCTGTCCGGGCCTTGATTATTGCAGCTTGGCCAACGCCCGCTCCATTCCAGTTGCGCAGAAGATTACGGCGCGTTTCGAGGACCTTGGGCGGCAACGCGACCTGGGCGAGCTGAAGCTCAAGATTTCCGGGTGCATCAATGCCTGCGGTCACCACCACGCCGGTCACATCGGCATCCTGGGCGTCGACCGAAAAGGCACCGAGAATTATCAGTTATCGCTCGGCGGATCGGGTGCTGATGACGTCTCGATCGGCAAAATTACGGGGCCAGGCTTTGATGAAGACGGCATTGTTGACGCCGTTGAAAAGGTTACCGACGTTTATCTTGGCCTGCGTGATGAAGGCGAACGCTTCCTAGACACTTATCGGCGCGTCGGAATGGAACCGTTCAAGGAGGCTATATATGGATAATCTCCTGCGCTTTCGCACTGATGAGCTCCATGACGAACCCGCTGTCACGCTCGACAGTTTTCTTGCAGGCCAATCAAACGCAAACGCTGTCCGGATCGAGGCGGGGGACGATGCCCGCAAGCTTATCGATCATCTCGGCCAGTTGGCGCTGATCGAGATCAGCTTCCCCGCGTTTCGCGATGGCCGGGGCTATTCAGCCGCGCGCATCATACGTGAGGCGGGCTATACCGGCGAATTGCGCGCCGCGGGTGATGTGCTGGTGGATCAGATTCCGCTGATGCGTCGCTGCGGCTTTGACAGTTTTGCACCCGAAAACCCCATTGATGAAGGCGTTTTGAAAGCGGCGCTGGCGCGCTACGATCATGTCTATCAACGCGCCGCCGACAAGGTCGTGCCCGTGTGGCAGTTACGTCATGGCTGATCTGCGCGCGCGTGACATGATCGATGTGGCGCAGGCTTGGGGTGTTGGAGACATCGCGGCGTTGAATGCGCGTTTTTTCAATTCGACGCCACAGGTGGTGCTTCGCCACGTGATGACTGACCAAGAAATGGGCAGGATTGGCCTGATTTCCTCATTCGGCGCAGAATCTGCCGTCCTGCTTGCATTGATTGCTGAAATTGCACCGGCGACCCCCGTTCTATTTTTGGAAACCGGGAAGCATTTTCCTGAGACGCTCGCCTACCGCGACACTTTGGTCGAACGCCTTGAACTGACGGACGTTCGGACCATTGCACCTGACCCAGTTGAGCTGGCGGCCAAGGATGCGCGCGGCGAGCGCTGGTCTTATGACCAAGATGGCTGCTGCGCGCTGCGAAAGGTGGCGCCGCTCGTCAATGCCCAGGCCAATTTCGACACATTACTAACAGGCCGCAAGGGGTTCCAGGCCGATACACGTGCGGCTCTGCCAAGGTTCGAGGTCGACCGGAGCGGTTCAACGGCAAAGCTGAAGGTCAACCCGCTCATCGCTTGGAGCAAAGCCGACCTTGATGACTATTTTACCCGTCATGCCCTGCCCCGCCACCCACTTGAGGCGCAAGGCTATCTCTCGATCGGGTGTGCCCCCTGCACCAGCAAGGTACAACCCGGTGAAGACCCCCGTGCGGGTCGTTGGCGGGGTTCCGACAAGCTTGAGTGCGGTATCCACGTGCCGCCTAGTACACCCGCTCCGATCACCGGTTGACCGATCATCATTCGCGCTGCTCATACCTTTGCGGCGCAAGATCACCGAAGCGCGTGAATTCCGGCTCGAACGAAAGCGCGACCTTGCCCGTCGCCCCGTGGCGTTGCTTGGCGATGATCAATTCGGAGATGCCGGCCTTATCCTGATATTGCTGCGACCATTTGGCATGCTTGTCCTGCACGTCGCTTGAGCTAGACGCCCCTGGCCGCTCCGGTTCATGCATCGCGATGTAATAATCCTCACGATAAACAAACATCACAATGTCGGCGTCCTGCTCGATTGAGCCAGATTCGCGTAAATCCGAAAGCTGCGGACGCTTGTCTTCGCGTTGCTCAACGGCGCGGCTCAGCTGCGAGAGCGCCAACACCGATACGTTGAGGTCCTTAGCCATTGTTTTTAGGCCACGACTAATCTCTGAGATTTCCTGTACCCGATTGTCGCTGCTGCTGCGGCCGCTGCCTTGAAGCAACTGAAGATAATCAACCACCACAAGCCCGATCTCGTTATCATGCCGACGTTGCAAGCGGCGCATACGCGTGTGCAATCCGCCAATCGTCAACCCGGCGGAATCGTCAATATAAAGCGGCAAATGTTGAAGCTCCATAGACGCTTGGACGAGTCGACTCATCTCGGACTGGTTGATGTTCCCCATCCGCAATCGTTCCGAACTGATCCGTGATTGCTCCGACAAGATGCGCAGCGCGAGCTGATCCGCCGACATTTCCAGGCTAAAAAAAGCGACTTTGGTGCCGATCGACCGATCGGAAGGGATGCCATCAGCGCGGTCCCTTACCCACCGTTGGGCGGCGTTGAACGCGATATTGGTGGCGAGCGAGGTTTTGCCCATCCCAGGGCGACCAGCAAGGATCATAAGGTCTGAATGATGCATGCCGCCAATCTTGGCGTTCAGCGAATCGAGCCCCGTCGTGACGCCTGAAAGTCCACCCCCGGCATTTTTGGCGCGCTCCGCCATTTTCACCGCGAGTGTGGCCGCTTGGCCAAAGCTCTTCACGGTCGATGCTAAACCTGTATTGCTCGCAACCTTGAAAAGCTCCTCCTCGGCTGCCTCAATCTGCCTTTTGGGATTGACCTCCTCAGAGGTGTCAAGAGCGCGCTCTACCAGCCCGCGGCCTACCGACACGAGCGTGCGCAGCATGGCGAGATCGATAATCTGGCTGGCAAACTGACGCGCACCAATCAGGCCAGCGCCACTGCCCGTCAGCTGCGCCAGATAGGACGGCCCGCCAAGCTCACGCATTCCCGCATCTGCCTCAAACAACGGCTTCAATGTCACCGGCGTCGCCAGCATATCAGCCTGCCGCAATGTTTTGATGGCAGTAAAGATACGGCCATGAACGGGTTCAAAGAAATGATCCGGATCAAGCTGATCAATCAGATCGTCTGCCAGACGATTATCGATCATCATCGCCCCCAGCATCGCGGCTTCGGCCTCGACATTTTGGGGCAGGCTTGTTGCTTGCGGGGCAACGGTGGGGAAAATTGATGCAGTAGCCATCATCCCTCTCTCCCAGACCATCGCCTCGCGCTCAACCCGGGCAGCCGATTTTTACGGTGGATAAGTCGCACGGTGCGACCAACGCTTGTCGCAACGGTTACTATTCACCGTTGATTCCTGTTGCATCAACCCCGATACCCGAACGATGGCCGATCCAAGGATCATCGAAGTCACACTCGACGAACACACAATTTTGTGGCGCAGCGCCGATATCGAGCAGGAGCGCCGGATCGCAATCTTCGATCTCATCGAGGGAAATTATTTCGCGCCGGTGCGGGAATATCCTACCGGCTATTTGGGCCCTTTCCGGATAAAGCTGGCCGTGGAGGAAGGTCGGCTGGCAATCGCAATCAGCAGCGAGGACGCCGCGCATCTAGAAACCTATGTGCTCGGGCTCGGCCGGTTCAGGCGTCCGATCAAGGATTATTTTGCAATCTGTGACAGCTATTATCAGGCGATCCGCGCGGCCACGCCGCAACAGATTGAGACAATCGATATGGCCCGGCGCGGAATCCATAACGAGGCGGCTGACCTTCTGAAGGAGCGGCTAGAGGGGAAGATCAATATTGATTTCGATACAGCCAGACGGCTGTTCACCCTGATCTGCGTTCTGCATATTAAGGGCTGACCGGGACATGGGAAAAGTCCGGCGAACACCCTTACTGATTTGCATCTTGTTGCTGTTGACCGGGGCGATCGCGCTGTCGCTGTGGTGGTTCGCCACGAATTGGCGACCCTCACCAGATGCCTACCGATTCCAGGGACTCGATGTCGGTGCAACTCAGGGACCCATCGAGTGGCCGATCGTTCATGGCGGCGGCGCTGACTTTGCTTACCTGACAGCGACGCTGGGAACACAAGGCCGAGATCCGTCATTTGAAGCGCATTGGGGTGCTGTCTTTGCGGCGGGCATGCGGCGTGGTGCCGTCCACATATATTCGCTTTGTCAGCCGGCCGAAGACCAAGCGAACAATTTCAACACCACCGTTCCGCGCAGCGAGGATGCTCTGCCCGCCGCAGTCGCGCTCGACTTCCAGCCCAATTGCGCAGCACGGCCTGGTCGAGGCGTATTATTGCGCGAACTCGCTAAATTTTTGTCGATAATAGAAGTGCATACTGGCAAGCCGACCCTGCTGAAGGTGACGCGCGCGTTTGATTCATCCTATCGGCTGAGTGAAACACTGCCGCGCCCGATCTGGAGCACTCAGAATTTCTTTCCCCCTGACTATCCGGCAAAACCCTGGCGGATTTGGCAAGCGAGCGATATGCGGCGGATCGACGGGGTCGCTGCACCCGTGCACTGGGATGTAGTCGCGCCATGACCGAGAACGAGATCCAAAGCGCTTTAATCGAGGCGGCCCGCGGTGCTGCAAAACATGCCTATGCTCCCTATTCTCACTTCGGCGTGGGGGCGGCGCTGCTGATGTCGGATGGCACGATTATCACTGGTGCCAATGTCGAAAACGCCAGTTATGGATTGTCTTTGTGCGCTGAAACGGTGGCTGTCGCCACGGCAAGCGCGAAGGGCCGCCTGGCACAAGTCGTTGCCGTTGCCGTGATCGGCGGTACAATTGGTCCCAACGGCCTGCGCGGCACCAATGCGGTGATGCCGTGCGGTCGCTGTCGCCAGATATTGAACGAGGCGGCGCAGCTGAGCGGGGTCGATTTACCGATATATTGCGGAGCCGCCGAAGGAGGTCTGATCGTCCGGTTACTGTTGTCCGAGCTGCTGCCATATGCTTTTGGACCGCACAATCTGACTAAAGCAACCTGAATGGGGGGGGGTAGCAGCGGTTGAAACACAAAATCGCCTTGTCCACGCCAACATATTGGACCCAAACACCAAGGGGAGCAGAAAATGACAATAATGTCGGATCGCTGGATTCGAGAGCAGGCATTGAAGAATGGCATGATCGAACCATTTGTTGAGACGCAGCGACGCGATGGCTGCATCAGCTTTGGCCTGTCGTCCTATGGTTATGACGCCCGTGTGGCTGATGATTTCAAAATTTTCACCAACGTGAACAGCGCCATTGTTGATCCGAAGAACTTCGACGCAAACAGCTTTGTTGATCGCAAAACTGATGTTTGTGTTATTCCACCCAATAGCTTCGCGCTTGCCCGGACGGTCGAGTATTTCCGGGTGCCGCGCGATGTTTTGGTGATTTGTCTCGGCAAATCAACCTATGCGAGATGCGGCATCATTGTGAATGTCACCCCATTGGAACCGGGCTGGGAGGGCCACGTTACGCTCGAGTTTTCCAATACGACCCCGCTACCAGCACGTATCTATGCCAATGAAGGCGCGTGTCAGTTCCTGTTTCTTCAGGGGAATGAGCCGTGCGAAGTCAGTTATGCTGATCGGGCGGGCAAGTATATGGGGCAAGTTGGGGTCACCTTGCCCAAGCTTTAGAGAAAAAAACCGTCATCCTGGATAGTGCAATCCAGCAGATCCGTTGTTGAGGGTAGCTCGCAGGCGGACGCGGAATTTGCAGGCGGCGGCGGCGGCGATCTCGGCTCCGATATCATCGCCTGTTTCTAATATCGTGACTGTCGCCGCCGTCTCAAGCAACTTCAATAACGGGTCAGCGCGTAATGACTGGCAACGGCGGCAACAGCCTCAGGCCGTTTGCGGCGAGCCGATGTGCCGATATCTCTTGCTCACCGCCGAGCAGAAGCATTTCGTCGGGTCGGTCCAAAACCGACTGATACAGAGCACGTGCCTCCCGCGCACGGTCGGTCCGCGAATATATAACCGCCAGGTTGATTGAGATATCCGGATCGACCGGAAAGCGAATGCGCTGTACCTGAAGTAACCGCTCCGCTGCAGCATAATCGCCCGTTTTGATTTGGGTATAACCATTTTGATCATCCCACTCGGCACGTGCCCCAGCGGACGGCGCGACAATCGCACCGACAATCAGCGCGCAAGCAAAAATGCGCATAGTTCCTTCTCCCTTTTTACTTTCCACCGTGAAAAGTTTCATATTTATGACATTAACGTGTCATTTATGTGAACAAGGGGCAAGGGAAATCTGATCAGGATTGTTAACTATCAGAAATTACACAAAATTATGAATGAAATACATGGAGTGATTTACCCGATGCGATAAAAAAAGGCGGCCCCGGAGGACCGCCTTATTGAAATCGACCAATCAGTAGAATCGTCAAAAATCGTTGCGATATTGCTCATTTCCGATGAAGCCGAGTTTACCGATTTCTGAACGTTTAATAACCGCCAAAACCCGATCAACGACCTCGAACCGCGCCGCCGCATCAGGTTGAAAGTGCAGCTCGGGCTCTGGATTGAGCTGCTTGGTCTGATCAAGAAACTGGCGCAGTGTCAGATCGTTGACAGGCGTTCCGTTCCACGCAACCACCCCGACCGGA
>JBBQAU010000115.1:0-7548 GCA_038316685.1 Sphingomonadales bacterium | reverse complement strand
TGCATTTGCCCGATACCGATGATGTCATGCGGCTCCAGCAGATCAGGGACTGGCTGGCGGGGCAGGCGTTTGATGATTTGAGCCAGCACCGGCTGGGGGTCGGGGGCCTCGCGATGCACTGGTCGCGCCTGCCTGATCTGGTGCCGGGCGCGATGATTGCTGTTCTTTCACGCTTTACCGGCGATCGGACCGCCGAAATCGCTGCCGTCATACTCTGGCCGACGCTTTTGTTTGTGGCGGCACTGTGGCTAATCGCGACGATCACCCGGCGACTGGGGGGTGCAGCCGATGCGCGCACCGCGATCATCATTGCCGCAATCAGCTATCCGATGACCACGCTATTCCTGCCGGGGCGTATCGACCATCACGGTTTCCAGATTGTGCTGCTGCTGACCCTTATGGAGCGGATGCTTGCGCGACCTTCGGTGGCGAGTGGCGCGATTGCCGGGATTGCGGCGGCCGCGAGCCTGATCATCGGGCTTGAGACAGCGCCATTCATTGCGCTGGCAAGCGTAATGTTGTGGCTAAGCTGGCTCGCCGACATGCCGCATGCGCGCGCATGGATGCTAGGTTATGGCGCGGGACTGGCGACAAGCATTGGCTCGGGTGCCCTAATCTTTAGCAGCCAGCAATGGGCTTACCCGGCTTGTGATGGCTTTACGCAAAGCGCGTGGGCGTTGGCACAAACCGCTGCAATTGCCCCGATATTGCTCGCGCTGAGCACAGCTTGGCTGACAAACCTGCGTCGGCGACTAGCCGCAACCTTTATTGTCGCAGCGAGCATTGCAGCCCTTTTGATGCCGACACTTCATACTTGCCTAGCCCCCTATGCCGGGGTTGATCCGCTGCTTGCGCGGCTATGGCTCGCCAATGTAGGTGAGGCGCAGCCGCTGTTTTTGGCACCCGCCGCCATTGCTTTTGGCTATGTCGGGCTTGGCGTGATCGGCTGTCTTGCCAGCTTCTGGTGCTACTGGCGCACCGGTAAAAGTGGCTGGGCGATCTTGCTCGCGCTTCAGCTGGCCTCAATCGGGCTGACGCTGTTCCAACTCCGTGGAGCCTATGCGGGGGTAGCGCTTGCAGCGCCTGCCCTTGCAATGCTGGTCGGTGCTGCACGGACCCGCGGCACGTTGCAGCTGGCGGGTGCCTGGCTTGCGTCTGCCGGCATTTTCTATCCACTTGCGGCCGGGGCCCTGACCCCGATGCCTCGCACACCTGTCGCTTCTCATGGGGAGGCAGCGGCCAGTTGTGCATCGCCAGCGTTGTTACAGGCGCTCGCCCGGCTGCGTCCGGGGACCGTAATGGCGCCAATGGACCTTGGCCCTTATGTCATCGCTGCAACGCGCCATCGCGTGATCAGCGCGCCTTATCATCGCAATAATGCCGGTAATCTGGCGCAGTATCATTTTTACCTCGGCACACCAGAGGCGGCTCGGCAAATTTCGCGAGACCTTGCAATTGACTATGTCGTCTATTGCCCCGGCAGCTTGCGTGAAGCGAAAGACGCCATGATCGCGCCCGCCGCTGCGACTATTACCCGATTGCGGATTGGGCCATCGATCGGCTGGCTCCACCCTGCCCCAGAGCAGGTGGGGACAGCGCGAATTTTCGCTATCAAACCCCGCTTGTCGTCACCGCCCCTGCCGCACTAGAGCGGTTGGATGCAGGGAAATGATCTCGAAAGTCTGCGCTGGTGGCAGACGCGCTGGTTTGTGGCCTTCGCCGCGCTGGTGGCTATGGTGCCGCTAGTCTGGCCGGAGATTCCGCCACTTGTCGATCTACCCGGGCATTTGGGGCGCTACCGGGTCCAGCTGACCGTTGCTAACACCCCGCACCTAGCCAATTGGTATGATTTCCAATGGTCAGTCATTGGCAATCTTGGCATTGATTTGCTGATTATTCCGCTGGCACCGATCTTTGGCCTGGAGCTGGCGGTGAAGTTGATCGTGATGGCGATGCCGGCGCTGACCGTCACCGGATTATTGTGGATCGCGCGCGAAGTGCATGGGCGAATCCCGGCGACCGCGCTGTTCGCGTTGCCGCTGGCCTATAGCTATCCTTTCCACTTCGGCTTCGTCAATTTCGCGCTGTCGATGGCGATCGCGCTGAACGCCTTTGCGTTATGGCTGCGATTGGCGCGATTGGGGCGGCTGAGGTTGCGGATGGCAATTTTCGTGCCGCTCTCTTGTGGGCTTTGGGTCTGCCATACGTTTGGCTGGGCGGTGCTGGGCGTGCTTGCCTTCTCCGGTGAGATGATCCGCCAGCATGATCGTCTTCCCGAAACCGCCAAAGGCTGGCGCGATCGTGCGCACCACTGGCTCGGGGCTTGGTTCCGCGCCGGGATCGGCTGTGTGCCGCTGGCGCTCCCATTGCTGGCGATGATCGCCTGGCGGAGCGGCGATCATGTGACCGGCAAGACGCTCGACTGGTTCAACTGGGATGCCAAGTTCAGTTTCCTGGGGATGGTGCTGCGAGACCGCTGGGAATTGTTCGACATTTCATCGACTGTGCTGCTTTACATCGTGCTGATAAAAGGTTTGCGCGATCCCAATATCGAATATTCTCGCAATCTTGGCCTTTCGGCGCTTTTTCTGCTTGCGGCCTTCCTCGTTCTGCCCAGGGTCGTCTTTGGATCGGCCTATGCTGACATGCGCCTCGCCCCATTCTTTGTGGCGATTGCGATCATCGCGATCCGGCCACGGACTGGGCTGTCAATGCGTGGGGCGACAACACTGGCGCTTATTGGACTGAGCTTTTTTCTCGTGCGGATCGGTGCGAATACGGCGAGCTTTTGGCTTTACGATCAGGCCTATGATCGTGAACTTGCCGCGCTGAAGCATATTCCGCGCGGTGCCCGGCTTGTGACCTTTGTCGGCAGGGGCTGTCGCGATAACTGGCTGATGAGCAGGCTGGAACATCTGCCCGCAATCGCGCTGGAGCGGAACCTGGCCTATGCCAACGATCAATGGTCGATGGCGGGCGCACAAATGCTGACGACGCGCTATTTGCCTGCGGGTTTCTTTGCGCATGACCCTTCGCAAATCGTGACCGAGGTCAAATGCCGTGGCCAATGGTGGCGACCGATATCACGTTCGCTGGCGTTGCTGCCGCGTGATGCGTTTGATTATGTCTGGCTGATCCGCCCGCCTGCGCATGACCCGGCGCTTCAGGCGGGGTTGGTGCCGATCTGGCGTGATGGAACAAGCACGTTGTTCCGCATCGATCATCGCCAGCCAGGGCCACCGCCGCCGCCGCCTTTGCCCGCGCTTCCTAACCGTCGGCCTTCCTGAACGGCGTCATCGCATCGAGATAGTCACGGTCGGCGGCCACGGCCTCGCGCTCGCGCACCAGAAAATCGGCAACGGCGCGCCGGAAATTGGGATCAGGCAAGTAATGCGCGGACCAGGTGGCGACTGGCGCATATCCCCGTGCAAGCTTGTGATCGCCTTGTGCACCTGCCTCAACCGATGAAAGTCCGCGCGCAATCGCTGCATCGATGGCCTGATAATAACACAGCTCAAAATGCAGGAACGGCACATCCTCTGTCGCGCCCCAGTAGCGACCATAAAGCGTGTCGCGCCCAATTAGATTGAGCGCCCCTGCAATCGGCCTGCCACCGCGTTCGGCAAGGATCAGCAAGACCTTATCGGCCATCCGTTCCCCCATTAGCGAGAAACACCGCCGCGTCAGATAAGGAGTGCCCCATTTGCGCGCACCTGTATCCTGATAGAATACCCAAAAAGCATCCCAATCAGCCTCTGTCAGGTCAGTGCCAGTGACGTGCCTGATCGTCAGCCCCTCGACGGCAGCGGCGCGTTCCTTGTGAATCGCTTTGCGCTTGCGACTGGCCAGGGCGCCGAGAAAATCATCAAAACTGGCATAACCAGCGTTACGCCAATGAAACTGCGTGCCCGCCCGAATCAGCCAACCCGCAGCCTCAAATAATGGCAATTGCGCTGGATCGACAAAGGTTGCGTGCGCGCTCGACAACCCTTGCTGGATCACGACCGCCTCAAGCGCACCGATGAGCGCGGGTGCGAGTGCGGGATCGCGCAACAAAAGCCTTGGGCCCGGCACCGGGGAAAACGGCACCGCGATTTGAAGTTTGGGATAATAGTGTCCGCCCGCGCGCTGCCAGGCATCCGCCCAGGCATGATCAAAGACATACTCGCCCTGGCTGTGGCTTTTGGCATAGGCAGGCGCGATGGCGGCGGGCTTGCCATCTGCGCCATCGATGACAATCGGGATCGGTTGCCAGCCAGTTCGCGGGCTGACGCTACCCGATTCTTCGAGAATCGACAGGAAATCATGCGAAACAAACGGATTGTCGGGACCAGCGCACGCATCCCAATCCGCGCGCGCGATCGCGGCAACGCCGGGGACAAGCCGCGCGACCGTGTCACGACCCGTCATTGCAATTGATTGAGCGGCGCGCCGATAATCCGTCCCAAGCCTAAGGCGCGATCTGAACGATGGCGTCAACCTCAACGACTGCACCCAACGGGAGAACCGCAACCCCCACGGCACTGCGCGCATGGCGACCCACCTCCCCGAAAAGCGCCACCATGAGTTCTGAGGCGCCGTTGGCCACCTTTGGCTGATCGGTGAAATCGCCCGCGCTATTTACAAAAACACCCAGCTTTACAATCCGCTCGACGCGGTGGAGGCCGCCCAGCGCCTGCTTCATCTGCGCAACCAGCATCAGCGCACAGCGTTGCGCCGCCAGTTGCGCATAGGCCAGATCGCGATCCTCACCGGCCCGCCCCGTCATTACCTGCCCGCTATCAAAGGGAAGCTGACCTGAAATATGCAGCAGACCACCGGCTTGCACGGCAGGCACATAAGCCGCCACCGGGGCGACAGGGACTGGGAGCGATAGCCCCAGCTCGGTTAGCTTTGCGTCGATTCGGTCAGTCATACGCTCATGATCAACCACGCCCGACAAGCACCGGTCAAGCCCCGGCGGAGATGCCGGCGGCAAATCTTTCGGCGATCCAGCCCTGTGCATCACGCCAGTCATCGATCCGTGCATGCGCAGCAGGCGATGGCGCGATGTGCGGCGCGAGCCCGGGTTCTGACACCATGTGCAACCGGTGGACTTGCGGCGCGTGCCTGGCGACTGATTCGTGATGCACACCCAGATCATCGACAAACACCGTTACCGGATTGCCATGTTCGGCCACCAGCTTCGCAACGGGGCCACCCTTACCGCCATGATTGGTCTCGACGCGGTGAACGATACCAAACGCCCTGAGCTGCGCCATGCGCGGTTCGTGACAATGATCCTGCAAATTGGTCAGGATCACGATGTCGGCAATCTCGCCAAGCGCCACAAGCGCCTCGCGCGCATGCGGCACCAGTGTCTGGCGGCCCATCTCGGCAGGGAAAAACTGGCCGAGCATCTCCCACATTTCTTCGCGGGCGATCTCGCTGCCATCGCGGCGGCGCATCATTTGCGCAAAATCGCCGCCCGATAACGAAAATTCAATGTCATGCGCCTCGCCCAGCCAACTACCAAAATGCCGGAGCATGTGGAGCAGCACTTCATCGCAATCACAGATCAGCAGCGGTTTCATGAATTTTCCAGACGCTGGCGGGCAGCAACAAGGGCGGCGGGGTTCGTGCCAAGGCTTTCGGCGCAAGCAACCAGATCAGGCTCATGGGCTTCGACAAAGCCAAGAATCGCGGCAAGCATGCCAGCATCCCCGGCCTGTGCCCGCAGCGTTGCGGGTTCAAGCCCGGTCAGCGAAAGCAAGCGCTGCGCCCGGTCCGGCTCTGACAAAACCCAGCCGAGCGCGCCCAACGCCAGCGTCATTGCGTCTTCATTTGTAACCGCTGCTCGCATTGCCTATTCGATGGTCTTTCCAAGAGGGTAATGTGGCCGTGGCAAAAAGGGTGCTGGTTGTCGAGGACAACGAACTGAACCTCAAACTTTTCTGCGATCTGCTGCGCGCGCATCAATTTGTCGCCGAAGGCGTGCGCGACGGGCGCGAAGCGGTAGCGCGCGCGCGCGCCTTTCTGCCCGATCTGATCATTACCGACATTCAGCTCCCGCACATGACGGGGTATGAATTGATTGCCCAGCTCAAGGCCGATCTTGCTTTGCGGGCGATTCCGATCATGGCGGTCACCGCCTATGCGGGTCGTGATGACGAAGACCGCATACGGACAGCAGGGGCAAACGCCTATCTGTCGAAACCAATCGCCCTTGCAGCGTTTATCGCGCAGGTAAAAGCGTTACTCTGAAGACGGAAAAGCAATCAGCCACGCGACATACGCCTGTCGCTCCTGCTCTCACTAGCGCTCAGGCTGAAGCGTTGTAATCCAAGCCACACAAGCAGCTTACTTAATTTTGGCTTCCTTGAAATCGACATGCTTGCGCACGACGGGATCATATTTGCGGAAGGTGAGCTTGTCGGTCTGCGTCCGCGGGTTCTTCTTCGTGACATAGAAGAAGCCGGTATCGGCTGAGCTGACGAGCTTGATCTTGACCGTGGTCGGCTTTGCCATGACCTGTAATCCTGCGAAGTTGAAAATACAAAAAGCGGCGAACGCGTGCCCGCCGCTTAATCAGAGCGGTGCGTTGCCGCAGCCAACCAAAATTGTCAACCCGCCACGCCCGTTCCCCAGCGCTAATGCGGCCTTTACCCTAAACGGTGCATACCATCCGCAGCGCAGCAGGAGGAACCGGTGGACGCATTGATGGCCATGTTTGTCGCTGCCCTGCTGACGCAGGCGAGTGACCGCAATGCGTGGTTCGTCGCGATTCTGGCCGATCGGTATCAAAAACCCGGCCATATCATTGTCGCGGTCACGCTGGTTGTCGTCACGGGCAACGCGCTCGCTGCGACGGCAGGTGCGTTTATGGCCCCGATCATGACACCCAATGCCCGCGCATTATTCCTCTGCCTTGCGCTGGTTTCAGCGGGCAGTTCAGCATTGTTTGCGCTTAAGCGGCCTGCCGTAATGGAGAAATGGCGCGGCGGCGCTTTCCTTGCCGCAATCATTGGCTTTCTGGCAATCGGGCTTGGCGACCGCACCCAGTTTCTGACCGCAGCAATTGCCGCGCGCGGCTCAATGCCTGCCTTTGCTGCGATCGGCGCGACGCTTGGCAGCCTTGCCATTTTGATTCCGGCGGCTTTGGCAGGCGAGGCCGCCCGCGCCACCGCACCGATGCGCGCGATCGGTTTCGCGATTGGCCTGACGCTCATTCTGGCAGGCTTGATCGCGGGGCTCAGTGCGATGCGGCTGATCTAGCGTTGTTGGCGAATAAGCCCGAAAAACCAACGCCTTGATTCGCCTCAACCGCCGTTACGGCTTAGCATTCGTCGCCAAAGCGCCCTTTTGCGACGGATTTGAGGCATTGGCTTTTTTGGGTTTTTCCGCCTTGGGTTTGCGGATTTCCTTGCTCGATTTCTTTTGGGCCTTGGCCATCATGGCGTCC
Organism: Sphingomonadales bacterium; assembly: GCA_038316685.1. Lineage (GTDB taxonomy): Bacteria > Pseudomonadota > Alphaproteobacteria > Sphingomonadales > Sphingomonadaceae > Sphingomonas. The sequence goes on along the minus strand of JBBQAU010000115.1, from coordinate 107 downwards.
TTTTGCGAGCAGGATACCCGCTGAGACGTGAGCCTAGGCGTTTGCGCAGCGATTGGCGCGAAAATTCGTCGCAGCAGCAGCGTTTGGGCGTAAGGCCGGGGCGGCGG
>JBBQAU010000114.1:0-7656 GCA_038316685.1 Sphingomonadales bacterium | reverse complement strand
TGATTGAGGCCGGGGCCGATGTCATCGTTAACCAGGTGCGCGCGCTACCTGCCGAACTTGAGGCCCGATGACTGACCCCGACACTCGCGCCCGCAACCGATATTTTCTGATGGTCGGCGCACGCCTGATCAGCGTTGGCGGCGCCATTCTTGGCGTATTGATCATTGGTAAGGCGCAGACGCTTGAGCCCAAGATTTTGGGGGTCGCAATCGTCATTTCCGCGCTGATCGTGATGGCGGTCGTGCCGCGTCATTTGGCGCGACGCTGGCGGACGCCGCCCGAGCTGTGAGGCGTTTCTGGAAAGCGGTGTCGATTGTCGCGGAACCCGGCGGCCATGCGATCAAGCTCGACGGCAAACCCGTCCGCACGCCCTTTCGCGCGCCACTGGCGGTGGGTTCAGCGACGCTGGCGGCGGCGCTTGCAGACGAGTGGCGGGGTGTCGTCGATCAGATTGATCCGCAATTGATGCCGCTGACGGGCCTTGCCAATGCCGCGATTGATATCGTGTCGGCTGACCCGGCACGCTTTGCCGCAGGCCTTGCCGCTTATGGCGAGAGCGACCTGCTGTGCTACCGCGCCGATGCACCGCCAGCGTTGGTCGCGCGTCAGGCGGACGCGTGGGACCCGTTGCTCGATTGGGCGCGGGCGCGGTATGATGTGGCGTTTGAGGTGGTAACGGGGATCATGCACCAGCCGCAGCCACCGCTGACGCTGACGCGATTGGCAGGTGCGATTGCTGCATGCGGGCCTTATCAACTGGCCGCGCTGGCACCCATTGTTACCGTGACAGGATCAGTCGTGGCCGCGCTTGCGCTGATCGAAGGTGCCGCCACCACTGAACAAATTTGGGAAGCCGCGCAGATCGACGAGGCGTGGCAGGTGGAGAAATGGGGCGATGATGACATCGCGATTGCCACGCGCACTTCGCACCGCGCCGAATTTGACGCCGGGGTGAGGTTTTTAACCTTGGTGTAGTGTGGCTATCTCATCAGCCCGCGAATAAAGCCGATCAGCCCGGTCTGCCGCGACCGTTTCAGCCGCTCTGCTGCCAGGATGGTCTTTACATCGCCAAAGCAGCGCTCGACATCATCGTTGACCAGGACATAATCATAGCCGTCCCAGTGGCTGACCTCCGACGTTGCGCGGTTCATCCGGGCGGTGATGACCTCGGCACTGTCGGTTGCGCGCCTGATGAGCCGCTCGTTCAATTCCTCCATCGAGGGCGGCAGGATGAAGACGCGGACGACATCACCCCCGGCGATCTGGAACAGCTGTTGCGCGCCTTGCCAATCGATATCGAACAGCACATCCTTGCCAGCGTCCAGCATCGCATCGACCTGGGCCTTGGGCGTACCGTAACGCTGGCCAAAAACATGCGCCCATTCAAGAAATTCGTGATTGGCGACCATATCCTTGAAGCAATTCAGGCTGACGAACTGATAATCGACACCATCGACTTCGCCGGACCGTATCGGGCGCGTGGTGGCAGAAACCGACATTTCCAGATCGGGCTCGTCTGCAAGCAATTTGCGCGCAATCGTCGATTTGCCCGCGCCGGACGGCGATGACAGCACGAATAATACGCCGCGACGCTTGAAACCATGCGGATCGGTGGGGGCTTGGGCCATGACCGCTCCTGCCGTGCGACGCGTGTTGTCGTCAAGGGTGCGGCTGATCAAACCATGGTTTCGGGGCGGACAAGCCGATCAAAAGTCGCGGCGTCAATCAGGCCAAGTGCGATCCCCGCCTGTTTCAGCGTCAGCCCTTGTGCATGCGCGTGTTTGGCGATCTTTGCAGCAGTGTCATAGCCGATTTCGGGGGCGAGTGCGGTGACGAGCATCAGCGATCGGTCAACCAGTTCGGCGATGCGGGCGCGATCGGGCTCGATACCCTCAACGCAGCGCTCGGCAAAACTCGTCATGCCGATGCTCAGCAGATCGATTGAGCGCAGCACATTGGCCGCAATCATCGGCTTGAAGACGTTGAGTTCAAGATGCCCCTGCATGCCACCGACGGTGATCGCCATATTATTGCCGATCACTTGCGCTGCCACCATCGTCAGCATCTCGCACTGGGTCGGGTTGACCTTGCCGGGCATGATCGAGCTGCCGGGTTCATTTTCAGGCAGGCTTAGCTCGCCAAGGCCAGAGCGCGGGCCCGAGCCGAGCAGCCGAATATCATTGGCGATCTTGGAAAGCGCGACGGCCAGGGTATTGAGCGTGCCGGACAGATGCACCAGCGGATCGTTGGACGCGAGCGCCTCGAACGGGTTTTCGGGAGGAATGAAGGGCATGCCGGTGATTTCTGCAAGTGCCGAACAGAATTCCCCGGCAAACCCCGCAGGTGCGTTTAACCCCGTGCCGACAGCAGTGCCGCCCTGCGCCAGCCGATTGGTTCCGTTAATAATCGCTGGCTCAATCCGCCGATGGCATCGATCAATCTGGTTGGCATAGCCCGAAAATTCCTGACCAAGCGTCAGCGGCGTTGCATCCTGCAAATGCGTGCGTCCGATCTTGACGATATCGGCCCAAAGCATGGCCTTTGCCGCGAGCGCGCCCTGCAACCGCTCAATTGCAGGATAGAGGCGACGCGTGACAGCGATTGATACCGCAATATGCATCGCCGTCGGAAAGCTGTCGTTCGACGACTGGCTCATATTGACGTGATCATTCGGATGGACGGGCGATTTGCCGCCGCGTCTGCCAGTGAGCACTTCATTGGCGCGGCCTGCGATCACTTCGTTGACGTTCATGTTGGTCTGCGTGCCGCTGCCCGTCTGCCAGATGACGAGCGGGAATTGATCGTCGAACTTGCCTGAGACGACCTCGGCTGCTGCCGCATCGATCGCGTCCGCAATATCGTGTGGCAGGCCATGCGCCCGGTTCACCCGCGCCGCTGCCTGCTTTACCAGCGCGAGCGCGTGAATAACCGCAATCGGCATCCGTTCACGTTCACCAAAGGGGAAATTTTTAATCGAGCGCTGCGTTTGTGCACCCCAATAGGCCGTGGCGGGGACCTCGACCGGCCCGAGGGAGTCTGTTTCGGTGCGCGTTGCTGTCAAGCGCCCGGGGTCATTTCTTACGCTTAAAATCCACCGAAACGACGTTTGATCCGTCTTCAACCGGCGTTACCACCGAATCATTTTCGGCGGGTTCATGCTGCGGCTCCGGGCCGTCGGGTTCGTCCTGCGCCTGAAAGCGCAGCTCGAAATGGACGGCGGGGTCCTGAAATCCGGTGATCGCCGAATAGGGAATGATCAGCTTTGACGGCACCTGATTAAAGCTTAGTCCCACCGAAAAGCGCTCATCATCGACCGTCAAATCCCAATAGCGGTTTTGAATGACGATCGTCATTTCATCGGGAAACCGCTCCATCAGGCGCTGCGGAATATCGACGCCAGGGGCCTGGGTTTTGAAGGTGATGTAAAAGTGATGCTCGCCCGGCAGGCCACCGTTGGTGGCGACGGACCCGAGCACGCGACCAACGACGGTGCGCAACGCCTCCTGGACAATATCGTCATAGGGAATCAGACTATCGGGCATTTCGTCGTTCATGCGCCTTGGGTAGCGGGCTTTGCCAAGCGGTCAAGATTGCATGGCAGCGACAAGCCGCTATTGGGGGCCAATGCGCACCGCCACCATCTCTCGCTCAACCAAGGAAACATCAATTGATGTCACCGTCAATCTCGACGGTTCCGGGGTTTACAGCATCTCGACCGGCATTGGTTTTCTTGACCACATGCTCGAACAATTGTCGCGGCATTCGCTGATCGATCTGGAGGTTAAGGCGGTGGGCGACCTGCACATTGACCAGCATCACACCACCGAAGACACCGGCATTGCGATTGGCGAGGCTATTGCCAAGGCGCTCGGCGATAAGGCGGGTATCCGGCGGTATGGCGACGCGTTGTCGCCGATGGATGAAACGCTGACCCGCGTCGCGCTCGACATTTCCGGGCGGCCGTTTCTGGTGTGGAACAGCAGCTTTTCGCAAACCCGGCTGGGCGAGATGGACACCGAATTGTTCAGCCACTGGTTCCACAGCTTTGCAGGCGCTGCCGGCCTGACGCTGCATGTCGAGACGCTGTACGGCCATAACAATCACCACATCATTGAAAGCGCCTTCAAAGGCCTGGCACGCGCGTTGCGCACCGCTGTTGAAATTGATCCGCGCAAGGCGGGGAGCATCCCGTCGACCAAGGGGATGTTATAAGTGGGTCAGCGAATAGCGCTGATCGATTATGGCGCGGGCAATCTCCATTCGGTCGCCAATGCGCTGAAGGTGGCAGGTGCTGCGTCGATTGATGTGACCGCAAGTGCCGCCGTCGTCGCTTGCGCTGACCGGATCGTTTTGCCCGGTGTCGGTTCCTTTGGGGCGTGCGCGTCGGCGCTACGCAGCCTGCCGGGGATGACCGAAGCGCTGATGGTGCGCGTGATTGGCGGCGGCATTCCCTTCCTTGGCATTTGTGTCGGCATGCAATTAATGGCGGAGACGGGCGAGGAGTTTGGTAGCCATGCCGGGCTTGGCTGGGTGCGCGGCACGGTATCACCGCTCACGCCCGATGATCCCGCCGCAAAAATCCCGCATATGGGCTGGAATGACGTGATTGAGGCAAAACCCCATCCGCTGATCGAGCCGGGCGAGGCCTATTTCCTGCACAGCTTTGGCTTTGAGGGGAAGGACGTGATCGCCACCACCGGGCACGGCGGGACAATTACCGCAGCGATCGGGCGGGACAATTACATTGGCGTGCAATTTCACCCCGAAAAGAGCCAGCGTTATGGCCTGGCTTTGCTGGAAAGGTTTTTGGCATGGCGGCCTTGATCGTTTTTCCCGCAATTGACCTCAAAGGCGGCCAGGTCGTGCGGCTGGCAGAGGGCGACATGGACCGCGCCACAATTTATGGCGACGATCCGGCAGCCCAGGCGATGCGCTTTGCCGAACAGGGTGCTGAGTATTTGCATGTCGTTGACCTGGATGGCGCCTTTGCGGGATCATCTGTCAATGGCGATGCGGTTGAGGCCATCATCGGTCAGTTTCCCGGTCATGTGCAATTGGGGGGCGGGATTCGTGATCGCGCAGGGATTGAGCGCTGGTTTGGTCTCGGCGTGGCACGGGTGGTGATTGGCACAGCAGCACTTGAGGATCCTGATTTTGTGCGTGCGGCGGCGCGCGATTTTCCCGGTGGGATTGTTGTCGCGGTCGATGCCAGGGACGGCATGGTCGCAACACGCGGCTGGGCTGATGTCTCGACCGTCGAAGTCATTGATCTCGCCCGCCGGTTTGAGGATGCAGGCGTTGCCGCGCTACTGTTTACAGATGTCGGGCGCGATGGGATGCTCAGCGGCTGCAACGTGCAGGCAACTGTCGATCTCGCCCGCGCGGTCAATATCCCGGTGATCGCCAGCGGTGGGGTAAAGGGTATTGCCGATATCCACATGCTCGCGCTGCACGCGCGTGACGGGATTGAGGGCGTGATAACGGGCCGCGCTTTGTATGATGGGCGGCTTGATCTGGCAGTGGCGCTGAGCGTGGCGGCGGCCTAATGATATGCCGCGGCAGGCCCCCCTCCCGTCCAGGAAGGGGAACAAGCACGTGACCGTGCGCGCGCGCGTGATCCCCTGTCTTGATGTTGCGAATGGGCGCGTCGTGAAGGGCGTCAATTTTCTCGATCTGCGCGACGCGGGTGATCCGGTGGAACAGGCACGAGCCTATGATCTGGCGGGGGCCGATGAGCTGTGTTTCCTCGATATCACCGCCAGCCATGAGGCACGCGGCACGATCCTCGATGTCGTTTCACGTACAGCGGAAGTTTGTTTCATGCCGCTGACGGTGGGGGGCGGCGTCCGCACGGCGCAAGATGCGCGCGCGCTGTTGCTGGCAGGTGCGGACAAGGTCGCGGTCAATTCCGCCGCCGTTGAACGGCCTGAAGTCGTCGCCGACATCGCCAATAGATTTGGCAGCCAGTGCGTCGTCGCCTCCATCGATGCGCGCGCGGTGGGCGAGGGCCGGTGGGAAGTCTTTACGCATGGCGGCAGGCGCGCGACCGGGATTGATGCCGTTGCCCATGCACTCAATCTTGCAAAACTGGGGGCAGGCGAATTACTGGTCACATCAATGGACCGCGACGGAACGCGCAGCGGCTATGACCTTGCACTCATCCGCGCCATTGCCGATCAGGTGCGGGTGCCGGTCGTGGCAAGTGGGGGTGTGGGCAGCCTTGCCGATCTGGTGGCGGGTATCTGCCAGGGGCATGCAAGTGCTGTGCTTGCGGCATCGATCTTTCATTTCGGCGAGGCCAGCATCGCCGATGCCCATGCCGCGCTGGCAGCGGCCGGTGTCGCGGTACGGCGACCTCTGGTTCAATAGCGAAGCCGCCATCGGCGCCAAGACAACCCGTCGTTAAGACAATTGCGCTAATGCCACACAATGCGTTTCGCCCTGTTCCTCCTCATCGCAACGCCTGCGTTCGCCGAACCGCATTCGGGCACGGCGTCGCCGCGCTCTGCGCCGGAGCTATCCGACGTCGCGCTGTTCGCGATGGCGGCGGGTGGCGTCTATCTCGTCCGCCGGGCGATGCGTGCGCGATTTGCCAAGCGGCGGGCGGCTGCCGCAAAGGATTGACGCGCGCGGTCGCTTACGCCAGCCAGCAATCATGGCCGAAGATTTTCTGACCACACTCGAATCGACGATCCGCAAAAGGCGTGGCGCGGACCCCGCGAATTCCTATACCGCCAAGTTATTCACCGCTGGTCGCGCCAAGATCGCCCAAAAGCTTGGCGAGGAAGCCGTTGAGACCGTTATCGCGGCGATGGGCGATGACCCCGCCCACCTGACCAGCGAAGCGACCGACCTGATGTTCCACCTGCTCGTCCTGCTCGCCGATGCAGGTCTGAGCCTCGACGACATCCGCGCCGAAATGATGCGCCGCGAAGGCGTGTCAGGCGTTGACGAAAAAGCCGCCAGGAAGGACTGAAAATGCCAATCGATGCCACTCAACCCTATGACGATCAAAATATTTTCGCCAAAATCCTACGCGGCGAAATTCCGTCAGAGCGCGTCTATGAGGATAATTTCGCAATCGCCTTTCACGACACCAACGCGCAGGCCCCGACGCATATTCTGGTCATCCCGCTCGGCCCCTATGTTTCATGGGATGATTTTAGCGCGCGCGGCAGCGAAGCAGAGATAGCCGGGTTCGTCCGCGCTGTCGGCACGGTCGCGCGCACGGCGGGGCTGGTTGCGCCGGGATACCGGCTGATCGCCAATACCGGGCAATATGCGCACCAGGAAGTGCCGCATCTGCACGTCCATCTCTTTGCCGGACGACCGCTGGGGCCGATGCTTGCGCGATAAGGGATTGCCAGAGGGGAATTTGCGATTACGCTTCTCCTCTTCGAGCAAAGTCAGCCGCCCCCGAGAGCGGCGAAGGGGAAAAATTTAATGGCAACGCGTCCGAAACCGGACTTTTTCTCGCGCATGTGGGGCCGCAAAACGCTCGCGCAGGTGCAACGCGAGACCCAGACTAGCGAGTTGAAGCGCACGCTTGGTTCCTGGAACCTGCTGTTTCTTGGCATCGGCTGCATCATTGGTGCGGGTATTTTCGTCCGAACTGGCAATGCGGCCGCGCTCCACGCCGGCCCTGCCGTGCTATTG
>JBBQAU010000113.1:0-7668 GCA_038316685.1 Sphingomonadales bacterium | reverse complement strand
ACCCGTGCCACTGTTGCCGATGGTTTTGGGTGACGCGAATTCGCAACAATTCACAGAGTTCGAGAAAGCCGCAAGGGCCCTGCTCGACGATTTAATTCGTCGCTGGCCTGCTAATGCCCGTCCGCCCGCTGTCGGCATCTTTACCGACGGATCAGGGGTCGCCTTTTCTCCGGACCACCCTTCGCCACTATCATCCGACTGGTTAGCGCAGCATCAGGCAGGGCGGTGCCCAACGACCACATTGCTCCCCTTTTGCCCCGATGGTGGGTGGGCGCGGATTATTTCCCCGGCGGCAAGCGCTTTCCTGCACTGAACGCAGTTGAACATTTATCCAATATCCCATATTCATCCTAGTCAGGGCGGATTTAAACTCGCCGTCCTATATTGGATGACGGCACAATGGCAGCAGGAACCCGATCAAAGCTAAACCCGATCTTGGTAGCCGTCGAACGATCGCGAACGTCGATCCGAGCGAGGCGATCCCTTGTTGAAATAACACTCGATCGCTACCGCGCCTTCGTCTTTCCCAACCGGGTGCGAGAGCAGCGCTATCGCGGCGGGTTCCTAAAGCTGATGCCGCTCAGCAACCGCCTTCCCGAAATCCCCTATATTCGCTTGTCTAAAATCGAGCGCGGTGAAGTCTTCGCGCGGGCGGACGAATTGATCCGCATCGGGCGGGCACTGAATGTTGCGCCCGAAGATTTGCTGGTTGATGTTGATTCGTCAAAGTTCGATATCGCAAGCTGGGCAGCCCCGTTTCAGGACACGCGACCATGGAATGACGCAGACGAGCGCAACGCCGTACTGCTCGGCGCGGCGCTGAAGGTTCGGCGCCACCACGATCGTGCGTTGACAATTGCGGCTCTTGATCAGGCCTATGGGCTGCCGCCAGTAATCCTGTCTCGTCTTGAAAATGCCCAAAAAACGCTTGGACGCTGGAACGACGCCACTCTTGGGTCACTATATCGCCTGTTCGACGTCAGCGACGCGGCAATGCTGGAGGCGTTAATAACTGAACAGTATCTTCTTGGCGAGCTTGACGGGTTCGTCGAACTGGTCGCGAACCCGGCAACACGGCTTGGTCGTTCGCGACAAAGGATCGGTGAACTGCGCGCTGCTCTTTTGGCGGGCGGGCGCAAAACACGCGCTGAGCGTTCGTCGGCGGCCTTTAGCAAGGCAATAGCGAAGAAACCCGCGCAGTTTGCCGCACCCGCCTCAGCGGCCCCGACCGCAGATTTGGCATTACCATACCGCCCCCGTGAAATTTGCGTGTACGGCGCGCCGCTGCCCGGTGGAATTATTGCCTTTGTCAAGACCGACGGCATGATCGAGGCACCACTCCGAGCTGGGCCACGGGCATTCGGATTGCGGGTATGCCGCGCGACGCTGGGGGCTGGGCTGCCCGCCAACGCGGTCGTGATCGTCGATCCCGATCAGGTCCCGACGACCGGCGGCATCGCCGCAGTCCGCACGGGCGAAGGGTATCGGCTCGTCACGGTGACATTCGACCGCACCGGCACCACTATGGGATACAGCGTTACGCCGGATGTAGCGATCAACATCGATGAGCTTGACCCAGAAAACGTTGCCAGAATTATCGGCGCTGTTTTCCCATAACTGGCTGTTATCGCTGCCTTGCATATAAGGAATCGACTGAGCATAAAATTGTACAGTCGGTGAAACTTTGAATCAATGGGTCTCCAACGCAGCACAACGTGCATGACAGGTGCATCGATTAAGACAACATTGGAGCTTTGGACGTCAACTCTGCGTGATGGGAAGGCACAAATGGCGGGATTACTCACGCACGACCATGTTGCGGCATCGGCGGGGCCGTTCCTGGACGGCCTACTCGGTGACGTGAACTTGTAACGGTTTCGCGTCGGTCGCCTGAGAGCATAATGCTCGTTCAAGGAGACTGACGAGCTGATCAAGCATACAGAAGACTTCAAGCGGGAGGCGGTGCGTATAGCGCTGACTATTGGCTTGCCGCGTAAGCGGGTTACGTTTGATTCGGGGGTGGGCAAGGGTATTGTTAGTTGGATGCGAGCCAGTCCAAGCTAGTACATTCATTGGACGCGCTGGCGAAGGTTCGCGCCGATGATCCAGCGCTTATCTGCGCATCGTGGCATCTTTCGTGCCCCGCAACTTGATCCTGGAGCAGGAACAGTCGGCGGATTATTCCGGCCTTAGAATTGGCGAGTTGGAGGAAGTTTTGCAGTGGGAGCGGCGCGGCGTGTGGCGGAACTGACGTCGCGCCAGCGCGAGATCATGAACCTCGTCCTCGCCGGTCACCCGAGCAAGAACATCGCCGCCGACCTTGGCATCAGCCAGCGTACGGTCGAAAATCACCGGGCAGCAATCATGCACCGGATGGAGGCGAAATCGCTTCCCGAACTCGTGCGTCAGGCGCCTGCCGCCGCACGCACCGGTCCGCCCGTTCAGGGCTAGCGATCGAGTCGGGCGTTGCTCAGCGGGCGGCTGAATGCTGCGCGCCGGCGCGGCGCCGGTGGGAGCGATCTGCATCTTCGCCGCTATCGCCGGGGCGCGAGCGGAGGGATAGCACTGGCTGTAGGCTGACGGAGCGTGCCACCGCAGGAAGCGTAAAATCCCCGTGGAACCGGGCGTCGCCTCGCAACGACGACGAACGTAACGCAAGTGCGGCTGCGGGGCTATGACGACGGTTCGGGCTGATCGTCCTGTCCGAGATTGCGTCGCGCGCGTTATCGCCGAGCGTCAACGACCCCGGCACGGCGACCGCGGTGCTCGGGGCTGGCGTCCTCCTTAGGTTTGCGCGGTATTGACGGTCCTTCTCGACTTTCTGGTTGTGATCTTGATATCGACCGGAGGATGGTCACGGACCTCCGCTGAGCTTGGCGTTGGCGACCATCAGACGCACATTCGCCTCCGCCAAGGTGGCGTTGGCATTCGCCACGGCGATTTGTGCATTGAGATCGGCCAGAGGGTCCGCTTCGTCCGCTTCGGGCGTCAATTTGTCTCCCGCATCGAGAACGGCCTTCTGCGCTGTAAGACGTTGGGCCTCGGCGTTTAGAAGCGCGAGTTTCCTTGCAGCGATTGCATCGTTGGTGGCGAGCGCCTTGTCGGAAAGGCCTGCAAGCGATGCCGAAAGGGCTTTTCCGGCCGATGATGGACGTCCGTAGCTGCCGGTCGCTAGCGATCCGTCAGTGTTGAAGGTGGCTTTCAGTTCAACCTTTTCGCCGAAGCCCGCATGGACCGGCAGGCTGAGATAGACGCCCTTCTGCGGCACGCTAGCGATGACGGACTTCAGCGTCGTGATTGGATCGACGGCATCTACCGGAAACGCGCTTTGCGTGAGCGAGAATGTGTAGCGGGCCGGCTCGACGTAAATGATGCCGCGGGTGGCGTGTAAGCGGCCCCCCCGGTATGCTTGCCGTCGAGGAGCCTTCTTAAAGCTCGGTGTGTGCCCGTCGGTGCGAAGCGCGACCGGCTTTGCTGCCAGCTTGGCAGCCGCCATTGCTTTGACGACCGGGGCGACGGTATTAGCCGCAGTGCAGGTCGGGGCCGGCTGCTTGGTGCATGCGCGGGCGTTGAAAAGTTCGCCGATACCGGCCGGAACTTTAGCGCTGACGGTGACAAAGTGACGGGCGACAAAAGCCTGAATGCGCGCCTCGCTTGCCATGAGCGACACCGACCCGGCAATGATGTGGTCGATCCGGAGACCGTCGGCGGCGATCTCGTCTGCGGTTCGGACACCGTCGGCCACTTCGAGTTTCATGCCAAGCTTGGCGTCGGCTTTGGCGATCGCCGCAGAGGCATCGGCGATCGATGCGGTCAGGTCCAGTATCTGGTCGCGGTAGCCGTGGATCGCCGCGATCTCGGCTTGCGTAACCCCTGTTGTAGCATGTCGCAGAATCCTTGCCAAGGCAGCGTTCGCCTTTTCAAGGCTTGCGGTATTCTTGTCCTTGGCGGTGCGGGCGGAGTTCCGGTCGTCAACCAGCTTCGCAGTTTCGAGCTTGCAAGCGAGATAGGTCACGGGATCGGTTTTCAACGCAACGAATCCCTTCGCTTGGGAGCCCATCGCCTTTAATCCGCTCTTAGCTGCTTCTGCTGCTGCGTTAGCCAACGCGCTTACGGTCCGGGCTGCGGGTGGTGCGGTGGCAAACAACGCGATGTTCGCCGCGACGATGGCGAGGTTGGCGATCAGCGCGGGGCTTTCGTCTTCGACCGTGACGTTGACGCTTTTCAGCATCAGGTTCGGATGGCGTTCGAACCCTATACTGCTGGTCTTGAGGAATTCGCCCAGCTCGCGGTAATCGATCAGAACTTGTTTGCCGGCGACCTGCTCGACCGCGACATCGCCCGTGACCGCGAAGACGGCACTCGTAATCGGCGGCGGATCGCGCTGCTGCCCATCAACGGTTTCGAGCGCCTTCTTGGCGTCCGCGTCCAGCGGGCACCCCGCCACCCTGATCAATCCGCTCGAGGTCACTGCGGCTGCAGGAAGGTTGTAGACGAAACCGACCTGCAAACGGTGTTCGCCCTCAATGAATTTAATTTCGTTGGTACGCAAGTCGGTGGAGCAGCCGCTCAGGCATATCGCGCCGACGCCCATCCAGACAAATTTCGCTTGAACCATCCTGCACCCCGCAATTTCGATTTCTCCTGCGTTGCGCAGGCGCAGTCAATACATTTCGCAACGGAAATGAACCATTTTCGTCTTTGGTTGACGGCGCGTCGAGCGACGACTGCGACCTGGTCGGTTGACCCAAAATCGCACCGGGCGCGGCTTCCGCGTCGCGCGTTTGGCGCCAATCTGGGGTAAAGGCTTTGCGCCGGTCGACACCAAGTGCGGAGATACCCCCCTCCAAACCGGGTGCCCAGTTGTTGGCCCGCCCGTCAGCGTTTATGGCGACGGGGATGACCGTTACCTTTCCCTTCGCCCTGTCGTTCGGTGTGTCCGAACAATCGATCCGGCTGACCGGCTTTCTGGGCGTGTTGGCGACGCTGATGGTCGTTGAGGCACTTGCCCCACGGCGGCGGCAGGCGATCGGGCGGTGGCGGCGCTGGCCCGGCAATGTCGCGATCGTCGTGCTCGATACGCTGGTGGTGCGGCTCATCTTCCCGGCAGCGGCGATCGGCGTCGCGATGGCCGCCCAAGCGCATGGCTGGGGTGTGTTCAACGTGATGGACTTGCCGGATTGGCTGACTATCCTGCTTTCCTTGCTCGCGCTCGACCTGCTCATTTATGCCCAGCACGTCGCGTTTCACGCCGTGCCGCTGCTGTGGCGCGTCCACCGGATGCATCACAGCGACCCCGAGATCGACGTGACCACCGCGCTGCGCTTTCACCCAATCGAGATTACGCTGTCGCTCATCCTAAAGTTCGCGGCGATCGTGGCACTCGGTGTGCCGCCGCTGGCGGTGCTCATCTTCGAGGTCGTGCTGAACGCCGCAGCGATGTTCAACCACAGCAATGTCGCACTGCCGCGCGCGCTTGACCGCGTGCTACGCTGGGTGATCGTCACGCCCGACATGCACCGAGTCCATCATTCGATTGTCGCGCGCGAGACCAACAGCAATTTCGGCTTCAATCTGCCGTGGTGGGATCACCTGTTCGGCAGCTATTGCGCGCAGCCAGCCGCAGGGCATGAGGCGATGATGATCGGGTTAAAAGAATTCCGCACAATCGACGATCAACGGATCGACCAATTGCTGTTTCAGCCGTTACGACAAGATACAATCCGAAGGGGAGCATGATGGCCGAAACGATTGCGCGTGCGAGCGGCACGACCCGCCTTACAGGATTAGCCTTGGCGCTCAGCATCGGCGGGCTGGTGCTTGCGCTTGCCGGCGGTCTCGGCAACGGCACGGGCAGCTGGGGGTTCAAGGTCGCGTTGCTGATGCTCGTGATCGGTTTCCTCATGGCGATCGGTGGGGGACTGGCCGCGATCGTTGCGTTTGTGCTGGGGCGGCGGCGGGGCGTCGCGAACGGGCGCGCGACGCTGGTGGCGCTGGCGGTCTCGATCGTCTTTTGCGGCTTTGTCGGCAGCCAGATCGCGACCGCGATGGGCGTGCCGATGCTCCACGATGTCACGACCAATCTTGCCGATGTACCGCAGTTTACCACGCTGACGGTACGTGCGGACAATCTGGCCGATTTGCCCGATGGCGGTGACCCGGCGCTTGCAGCAATGCCCCCGATGGCGCGCTGGCAGGCAATCCACCGCAAAGGCTATCCCGATCTTCAGCCGGTGCATCTGGCGCTCGACACGGCGCAAGCGATGAAGCGCGCCACCGCGCTGGTGCAGAAACGTGGCTGGACGATCGCCAAGGTCGATGCGGCCGGTGGCAAGATCGAGGCGACGGCAACCTCCTTATTCTTCCGCTTTAAGGACGATATCGTGATCCGCGTCCGCCCTGATCTGTCGCCAGCGGGCGGTGCAACCGTCGATATGCGCTCGATCAGCCGCGTCGGCGAAAGCGATATCGGCGTCAACGCGCGCCGGATCCGCGATTTTCTGCGCGATTTGAAGCAGGCTTAGCGCTCACGGCGTCGCCTTCAGGAAATGATGCGCGGTGATCGTCCGCTGGATCACGGTCAACCCGCACAGCACCGCAAATAGGCTCGCGAGGATCGGGAAACCCGTCGGCCACAGGCACATCGCCAGGAAAAAGGCGATCGTCTCGCCGCCTTCGGCAAGGCCGCTATTGTAGAAGAAGCTCTTTTCGCCGTGCGCCGTGGTCGAAATGCCGCGCTGCGCGGCGAGCACGGCAAAGGCGAGGAAGCTGATCCCGGTGATCGTAAAACTCGCCACCAGCACCAGCGCGAACGGGAGATTGGCGGGCGCTGCGAACCCGAACCCGACCGGCACCGACACATAGAAGGCGAAATCGCAGACGATATCGAGATACCCGCCGAAATCGCTCTTGGCGGTCGCGCGCGCCACCGCCCCGTCGAGTCCGTCGAGCAAGCGGCTGACGATGACCAGCGCCAAGCCAAGCGTAAACTCGCAATAGCCGATCGCCAGCGCGCCGCCGATTCCGACAACCAGCCCTGCCAAAGTCACCTGATTGGCGGTAATGCCAGCGCGCGCAATGATCCGCCCGACGGCGTTGAGCGGTGGGTCGATCAGCGGGCGGAGGCGCGCGTCGAACATGCTAGCCGAACGTCACGAGGCCGATTACCGCCCCCGTCATCGCCGATGCACAATTGCCCGCAATCCACGATTTGAACCCCAACGCCGATACCTCCGCACGCCGCCCCGGCGCGAGCGTGCCGATCGTCGAGACGAGCAAACCGATGCTCGCCAGATTGGCGACGCCGCACAGCGCATAGGTGACGATCAGCGTGCTACGCGGATCGAACGTGCCGGGGGGCAGCGCCGCCAGATCGAGATAGGCGACATATTCGTTGAGGATCGTCTTTGTACCGAACAACCCGCCGGCCGCGCCCGCCTGATCCCACGGCACCCCGAGACTCCACATCAGCGGCGCGAAGACCCAGCCGAGCGCGCGGCGCAGCGTGACCGGCGCACTCTCCACCAGCGGGATCACGCTCAGCATCTGATCGACCAAAGCCACCAGCGCAAACACGACGATGATCACCGCGATGACCGCGAGAAACAGCTGGAGCCCGTCCATCGTGCCGCGAATGATCGCATCGATGCTGCTGTCATAGCGCAGCAC
>JBBQAU010000112.1:0-7677 GCA_038316685.1 Sphingomonadales bacterium | reverse complement strand
AGTTCACATCGCTTGCTGAGGGCCCAGCTTCAGGCTGGCAGAAGCGGGATCGCGATTCAGAATCGATGACGATTGATCCGGCGACGGGGCAGACCTGGATTGGATTTGAAAACGGTAACGAAATTTGGCGTTACCGACGCGATTTCGGTCGGGCCGAAGCGCATGCTGCGCCACCCGCGATGCGCAACTGGCCTGAGAACAAGGGTCCTGAGGCAATGGTGCGCCTCAAGAATGGCCGGTTTATTGTGTTTGCCGAAGATGACCCCTGGCCAAAAGGCCGGGGACGCGCTGCTGTCTCGTTTGCGGGGGATCCAACCCGCTCGCCCGATCAGGGTTTTCGGTTTTCTTATCTGCCGCCCAACGGTTTTGATCCGGTCGATGTCGCCGAACTACCTGACGGGCGGCTTATAATTCTCAACCGGCAATTCCAGCTGCGAACCGGGTTCACTGCGGCCATTACCATTGTTGACACGCGACAGATCAGCCCTGCGGCAAAGGTGGCTGGAATTGAAATCGCGCGATTCAAAGGCGCAATATTGCGCGATAATTTTGAAGCGATTGCGGTCGTGGCCGAGGCCGACGGCACCAAAATCTGGATCGCGTCAGACGATAACCAGAATTTCTTCGAACAAAGCTTGCTGCTGAAGTTTAGGCTTAATGAACCGGCGGAACGAAAGCCCCGCCGATAAGATCAGGCGGCGGCTGGGGCCAGTTTCTTGCGCACATCGCGCTTGAGGCGGCGGGCCTTCAGCGACAGCTTGTCGTCAGTCGTCTTGACAAGCCAATTATCGAGCCCGCCGACATGTTCAACCGAACGTAGGCCGTTGGTCGATACGCGCAGCTTGACGCTGGTGCCCAAAGCGTCAGACATTAGCGTCACATTCTGCAGATTCGGCAGAAAGGTCCGCTTGGTCTTGTTATTGGCGTGGGAAACATTGTTACCCACCTGCCGGCCCTTGCCGGTCAGTTCGCAAATGCGCGACATGTTTGAATATCCTGAATTCTGGTTGCCCGGAAAAACAGCGCCGATAAAAGGCTTCTCGCCATCCGTCAACCGATTCACGATTCTGTTTTCGATTTCAACTGCGCCAACTCGCTAGCCAAGCGAGAGTAAAGCCGCGCATAGCCGAGAAATAATGTTCCCTTTACCTAATCCCATGCGTGCAGCGCTTAAGGCCGCCGTCGCTGCTGCGGCGGGCCAAGAAGTGCCTGTGGGGGCAGTGATAACCCTCGGCACGCGAATCATTGCTGTCGCCGCCAATGCGCCCAGGGGTCTCAACGATCCGACCGCACACGCAGAAATCCTGGCAATCCGGGCGGCAGGATCGTTGCTTTGCCGCGACCGGCTTGACGGCTGTGACATCTGGGTGACGCTGGAACCTTGCGCGATGTGTGCAGGCGCAATTGCCCATGCCCGGCTCGATCGGCTTTATTTTGGGGCGGATGACCCAAAGGGCGGTGCTGTCACTCACGGTCCGCGTTTTTTCAGCCAGCCAACCTGCCATCATCACCCGGAAATCTACCCGGGCATTGGCGAACAGGAGTCGGCCGCGCTCCTGAAAGCTTTTTTTGCTGCGCGCCGATGAGCGGACCACAGAACGACCGGTTGTGAAGTTGTTCGATTCAGGGCAAAGAGCCAGCAGCGCCATGGCACCGCTCCCCCCCTTTCCCTGGATCGATGTTGCGATCATTTTTGCGCTGGTGCTCATCAACGGCGTATTCGCGATGTCAGAACTGGCCATTGTCTCGGCAAGGCGCGCCCGGCTTGATGCCATGGCGCGCGCTAATGTGCGCGGTGCAAAGGCGGCAATGGCGCTTGCGGCTGACCCGGGGAAGTTTTTGTCGACCGTTCAAATTGGGATCACCTTGATCGGCGTTCTTGCCGGGGCCTATTCTGGCGCCAGCCTGGGCGGGCCGGTGGGCGCGCGGCTTGGCTGGCTCGGTTTTCCGCCGGACACGTCGCAGGCAATCGGGTTTGTGTTCGTGATTGGCGTCACGACCTTTGCCTCGCTGGTGGTGGGCGAGCTTGTGCCAAAACAAATTGCCTTGCGCTCGCCGGAAAGCATTGCCGTTGTGATGGCCATCCCGATGCAATCGCTCGCGCGCGTTACCGCGCCGATTGTCTGGCTGCTCGATTCGACCAGTGCCGCCCTGTTCTGGTTGATGCGCCTGAACCGCGAGTCTGAAGATTATGTTACCGCTGAAGAGTTGCACCTGATCGTTGCAGAAGCCTCGAAATCAGGCATTATTGAAGAACATGAGCGGTTGATTATTTCAGGCGTCGTCCGGCTCGCCGACCGACCGGTGCGCGAAGTGATGACACCACGAACCGAGATTGAATGGATTGACGCGACGATGGACGATGCGTCGATCCGGACGGCGTTGACGGCAGCGACGCACAGCCGTCTGCCAGTGGCAGAAGGTTCGGTCGATGCGGTTGTTGGCGTGGTTCAAGCCCGCGACATTGCGATTGCCCTGCTGCAACACGCCCCGCTTGATTTGCGCGCGCTGATGCGTCAGGCGCCCGTGGTGCTTGATCAGATTGATGCGATGGATGCGCTTGATGCCCTGCGTCAAGCCGAAGTGCCGATGGCTCTCATCCATGATGAATACGGGCATTTTGAGGGGATTGTGACCCCTGCCGATTTGCTGGCGGCGATTGCGGGTGAATTTGCGTCCGACACCCATCCAGATAATGCGCCCTCGGTGGTCGTGCGCGACGACGGATCGCTGCTTGTTGCGGGCCAAATGGCGGTTGATATACTGGCCGAGCGGCTCGGCATCGACCTGCCCGAAGATCGCGACTACGCAACTGTTGCCGGGCTTGCCCTGGCCGTGTTCCGGCATCTGCCGGGCGAAGGGGAAAGCTTTATCGAACAGGGCTGGCGCTTTGAAATCGTCGATCTTGATGGCCGTCGGGTCGATAAATTGCTGGTCAGTCCGGTCGTGTCGGCGGGGTAAACGCGAGGCCTAACGAAGCGCGCGCCAACCAATGTCGCGGCGGCAGAACCCCGTTGGAAAATCAATCTTCTCAACCGCCTTATAGGCCGCTGCCTGGGCTTCGGCGATGTCGCTTGCCAAGGCCGTGACTGCCAGCACCCTGCCGCCCGCCGCACGCAGCCTGCCATCGGCCAGCACCGTGGCTGCCTGAAATATCTTGGCACCTTCCGTCTCGGCAGCAGCAATCCCGTTGATCGCACCGCCCGTTTGTGGTGTCCCGGGATAACCGCGCGCCGCCATCACTACCGTCAGCGCCGCATCAGTGGAGAATCGTGGCACGTGAAGCTCCCCCAACCGCCCCAGCGCGGTGGCGAGCATCAGTTCCAGCAGGTCGCTTTCCAGCCGCATCATCAAAACCTGGCATTCGGGATCGCCAAACCGCACATTGTATTCGATCAGCTTAGGGCCTTCGGACGTGAGCATCAGCCCGGCATAAAGAACGCCGGAAAAAGGCGCGCGGGCGGTCGCCATCGCCTCCAGCGTTGGCAGGATAATTTCTGCGATGGCCTGTGCTTCGAGCGCAGGGGCGAGGATGGTTGCCGGGCTAAACGCACCCATGCCGCCGGTATTGGGGCCGGTATCGCCCTCACCAACCCGCTTATGGTCTTGCGCTGAGCCGAACGAAACAAGCGTGGTGCCGTCGGTGAGGATGAACAGGCTGGCCTCTTCGCCTTCAAGAAATTCCTCAATCACCGCTTCTGCGTCTTGCTCAGCAAACAGATTTTCCAGCGCCGCTACCGCCTCGGACGGGGTCACGGCAATCGTGACCCCCTTGCCTGCGGCGAGGCCGTCGGCCTTGATCACTACTGGCAGGCTGAAACCATCAAGTGCCCCAACCGCAGCTCCAAAAGAGGCCACGCGAACATAACGGGCGGTTGGGATGCCGGCGCGCAGGCAAAGGTCCTTGGTGAACCCCTTTGATCCTTCCAACTGGGCCGCTGCCTTGTCGGGGCCGAACACGCCAATGCCGCTCGCGCGCAGGCAATCGGCCAGGCCGTCGCATAGCGGGCCTTCCGGGCCGATGATGACCAGCCCCACGGCCTTTTCCAGGCAGAATGCGGCGACGCGCAGATGGTCCAACGCGTCAAGCACAATGATTTCTGCATGCTGGGCTATCCCCGGATTGCCAGGCGCGGCATAGAGCGTGGACAAACGCGGCGATTGCGCGAGTTTCCACGCCAAGGCATGTTCGCGGCCGCCCGATCCGATCAACAGGACATTCATGACAGAGGGATTCCCAGATAATAGCGCCTCGCGGCTGGTAGCGGAGACGATTGTCGGGGACAACGCCGCACCGCTGAGCGTCGGCGAGCTGTCGGCAAAGCTCAAGCGGTTCGTTGAGGGCGAGTTTGGCCATGTCAGGCTGCGCGGGGAGATTTCCGGCTATAAGCGCGCGGCGTCTGGCCACGCCTATTTCTCGCTGAAGGACGATGTAGCGGTGATCGACGCGATTATCTGGAAAGGGGCGGCGGGCTCGCTGCCCTTTTCGCCGCAGGACGGCATTGAGGTGATCGCGACGGGCAAGCTCACGACCTATCCGGGGCGATCAAAATATCAGATCGTCGTCGAGCGGATGGAACTGGCGGGCGAGGGCGCGCTGATGGCACTGCTTGAACGACTGAAGGCGCAATTGGCGGGTGAGGGCCTGTTTGATCCCGCGCGCAAACAGCCGCTCCCGTTCTTGCCGCGCGTTATTGGCGTTGTCACTTCGCCGACCGGAGCCGTTATTCGCGATATCCTCCACCGTCTTGCTGATCGCTTTCCAACCGATGTCCTCATCTGGCCCGTGGCGGTGCAGGGCGAGGGCGCGCCGGCGCAAATCGCCGCTGCCGTCCGTGGCTTTGATGCGCTTGCGCCAGGCGATGCCATTCCAAGGCCCGATCTGGTGATC
This sequence comes from Sphingomonadales bacterium, assembly GCA_038316685.1. Lineage (GTDB taxonomy): Bacteria > Pseudomonadota > Alphaproteobacteria > Sphingomonadales > Sphingomonadaceae > Sphingomonas. The sequence continues at coordinate 2,786 of JBBQAU010000112.1, read as the reverse complement.
GTGGCCCGCGGCGGCGGCTCCATTGAGGATCTTTGGGCGTTCAATGACGAACATGTCGTGCGCGCGATTGCTGCGTGCACCATCCCGATCATTTCGGCGGTTGGTCATGAAACCGACACCAGCCTATCCGATTATGCCGCCGACTGGCGTGCGCCAACGCCGACGGCGGCAGCTGAAATTGCGGTGCCGGTGCGCGCCGACCTAATCGCGACCGTCGATGATTTCGGGGTCCGGGTTGAACGCGTCGCGCGCCGACACGTAATGCGCCTGCGGGAGCGGCTCGATGCGATTGCCCGGCTGCTGCCAAAGCGCGAGGCATTGCTTGGGCCACAGCGACAAAAACATGATGATTTAAGCGCAAGGCTGGATCGCGCGCTCGAACGCCCCATCCTCCGATCGCGTGGGCAACTGGATCGGGTGGCGGCGATCTTGCGTCCGGCGGTGCTTGATCGTCAACTTGCGGCCGCAAGGGACATATTGGCGCGTACCGTGCAGCTGCTTGACGCGGTAAATCCGGATGGGTTGTTGCGGCGAGGCTATGTCCGCGTTTCGACGCGGGCCGGGGCGTCCGTCACGACCGCTCAACAGGCTCGAACGGCAGGCGCCGTCACATTGACATTCGGCGACGGGATCGTCGATGCACGGGTTGAGCGCGGTAGCAGCAAGGCGTATAAACAAACAAAGCCCGAGCAACCGAATTTGTTCTGACAATGACGGTTGGGGTGCTGCTCCCACAACCGCAATGGGGTTTGATGATGTTGATATCGAATAGCGATCGGGCCGCACGGCTTCATTACATGGCGAACAGCTTTCGCGTCCTTGCGTCGGGCGACCATGTGGTTTGTGCGGTGACAAACGAACGCATCCCGCTCGATACGCTGCGTTATTGGAGCGTCGCCCGACAGGAGGCCTATGCCAGCGCCGCAACCGCGATGGCTGCGATGGCGAAGGTATGAGCGGGCCAGGGCTTTCACGGCCGCGCGGTTGGATGGCGGGGTTGCTCGTCCTCATCTCGCAAGGCAGCTGTATCGCGGCAGTGGCCCAGCGCCCCGCCCCGCAACTGGCAAAACCGTCCCCCGCACCGAGCCCGCCCGCCCGCAAGCCGCTGTTTGAGACACGCTTCGAACTTACCGGCGCAAAAGTGCAGGGTGGAACAGTGATTGGCACCGCACCCATCGGCACCAGCCTGTTGACGCTTGACGGCGTGGCGGTGCCCGTCGCGCCCGACGGCCAGTTTCTGATTGCTTTTGATCGCGATGCGCCGACCGCGGCACTGCTGGTGGCGACGCTTGCCAATGGCCAGATCGTCAGCGAAACTTTGCCCGTCGCCCGCCGTGCCTGGAACCTCGAGCGGTTAGACACGCTGCCGCGCATTGCCCAACCGACCGAAGAATTTAATCGCCTGCGCCCCGCAGAGCTCGCCCAGATCAATGCCGCGCGCCAGCGGAGCGCCGAGTCGACGGGATGGCGTCAGCCGTTTTTGTGGCCAGTGATCGGGCGCATCTCGGGGATGTTCGGCGCCCAGCGGATTTACAAAAATGGCGAGGCAGGCAGCTACCATTCCGGCACAGACATTGCCCAGCCTAATGGCACCGCCGTTATTGCTCCTGCTGACGGGGTGGTGATTCTGGCGGCTGACCACCCCTTTACGCTTGAGGGCAATTTGCTGATGATTGATCACGGGATGGGCCTCAACAGCGCCTTTCTCCACCTCTCGCGGATTGACGTTCAGGTCGGGCAGCGGATTCAGCGCGGCCAGCGGATTGGTGCTGTGGGGATGACCGGCCGTGCGACCGGCCCGCATCTGCACTGGAGCCTTAAATGGCGCGAGGCCCGGATTGATCCGTCTTTGATGGCAGGGCCGATGCCGGTTGGGTGAGGCTTACTTGATTCGCCTGACGCGAATGGAACCGCCAGAATAGCGCATCATATAGGACCCAAGCGCGCCCTTCTTAATGGCAACCTTGCTGCCGATTTGCGGAGGTTGAAAGGTTTCCTCCGTCGTGACCCAGGTGCCTCCGTCTGCAATCGTGAACAGCAAGAACTGTCTGTTCAATCTGATTGAGGTGACCAAGCCGGATAACTCGGTGGGCTCGGGCACATCTGCGGTCACGACACCCTCGACTGATGGCCGGGTAAATCCGAACTGACGTTTGCGTTCCTTGCGGACCGTATCGCGTTCAACGACGACAAGGTCCTTTGCGTCGATCAGGGCGACAAAGGCGGCGGCCGTCTTGTCATAGCAAGCCAGCCGGGCTGCACCCTCGGTGATTGACTGGCAGTTCCGAAACTCGATTGCGGCCTTGGGAAGGTCGCTCGCGGCCGCAGCGCCACCCGGCAACGCCGCAGAAAGCAGAAACAGGCTCAATCGCGTCGGTCCAAATAGCATCAACCATCTCCAGTAACCACGTTTTTGCAAACAGGCGATGGTGGCCGCCTCGTCGATGCTGCTCTAGCCATGGAAGCAATTCCGGGCAAGCCACGGAACTGTAACTAAGTTGTGACGTAAATGCCACACATAAACACAAATCAGCCGTTTCGGCGGTGCAACCGCTTGTGTGAATTCCCCAGTTCCCGCAAAACGCATTGTCAGAAGTCGCCCTCATGCAGGGTGGATTTGAAATTTTAGGTCTTGGAGCGTAGGCGAAACCGCCGCAGCAACTAGGGGAATTAAAGACTATGGTTACCAATTTTCGCAATCGCCTGCTGGTCTCGACCATTATCGTGGGTGCCATTTTCACCGCTGCGCCTGCCTTTGCGCAGGACAATTCCCAGCAATCGCCTGA
>JBBQAU010000111.1:0-7688 GCA_038316685.1 Sphingomonadales bacterium | reverse complement strand
CAATCTGGTCTTCCAGTCAGGGGAGGAAATCGTCGACCATTGCTGCAGTGCCTGGAACAAATTAATCGCCGAAACAGGCCGCATCAACTCCATCGGATACCGCGATTGGGCTCACCAGTCATGATTACTGAGATATGGTATAAGTCATGGGCTGGTCTCCCGGGAAAAGATTGGTCGAGCCCAAACCTTCTCGTCAGGAGGCCATTCCGGCCAATACCAAAGCCTCTCCCGCGTCAGCGGGTTAGTTCAATCCTGAATGTCGATCCCGCCCAGAACTCTGGCAATTATATACTTGACAAAGCAGTGTTGAAATTGCACCACTTTGTGCATGGACATCACCGCCCCCCGCTTCACTGACGTAAACGCCGCCCGCGAGCATCTGGAAGCTATCCAGTGGCCCGATGGTCCGTTCTGCCCGCACTGCGGTTCATTCAATACTACTCGCCTTGAAGGCACCCATCACCGCGCTGGTTTGATCCAGTGCAATGATTGCCGCCAGCAGTTCACCGTGACGGTCGGCACTGTGTTCGAGCGTTCCAAGGTTGCGCTCAATAAGTGGCTGCTGGTCAACCATCTGCTGTGCTCGTCCAAGAAGGGCATGAGCGCGCATCAGATCGGCCGTATGATCGGTGTTTCCTACAAGACTGCTTGGTTCATGTGCCATCGCATCCGCGAAGCCATGAAGGGTGGCCCTAATTCACCCCTTGGCGGCCCTGATAAGGTTGTAGAAGCTGACGAAACCTATGTCGGCGGCAAGGCTAAGAACCGTGCCACCCGTAAGCCTGCTGCCAAGAAGGCTGTTGTCGCGCTGGTCGAGCGTGACGGCAATGTTCGTTCGTTCCATGTTGCCAACGTGACCGCAAAGGATCTGCGCGGCCTCATCGTTACCAACGTCGATCGCGCCTCACACCTGATGACTGACGAAAGCCTTGTCTACACCCGCGTAGGCCGCGAATTTAACGGCCACAGCGTCGTGAACCACAGCGCCAAGCAGTATGTCACCACTGGCGGCTTCAAGCACTCCAACACGGCTGAAAATTTCTTCTCGATCTTCAAGCGTGGCGTGATCGGCACCTATCACCACATGAGTGAAGCCCACCTTGGCCGCTACACTGCCGAGTTTGATTTCCGCTACAACACCCGCAAGATTAGCGACAGCGAGCGCGCCGACGAAGCTCTCAAGGGCATCTACGGCAAGCGCCTTACCTATCGGCGGATTGACAAGCTCGCCGCCTGATACGTTCAAGCCGCCTCGCCAGATCGGTGAGCGCCGTAAACGCTATTTTTCTTGAGACTCATCCCGTTCTGGCCTGATAGGCTTATGGGGTTGCGGCGGTGTTTTTAACTTCCGCCGCAGCACTTCATCCTCTTTTTTTTCCCCATCGGAGGGAAGGGAATCGTTTGGCATGATCACACCTCGCGTAATGCTGGGGCCTAGGCTAAAGGTTAAACGGGCCAACAGCCACATCGATGAACTTCGGCGACTCATGGAGCCCTTGGATAGGTCTTTTTATTCCGTATCTGTGTCTCACAACGGATGCACTGATCTCAACCAAGCTGTCTATTGGCTCCATTACAGGCCCGTACAGCCATTCGTGGAGATCATAGCAGTCATTATCGGTGACGTTGTTCATAATCTTAGGTCCGCACTTGATCACTTGGCGGGTGGGATCATACGTTCTCTGGTGAGCCAGCCTGTAGATCGCCCCTATTTCCCCATGCATCCCAAGCGGGAAAACCTCGAAACCGACCGATCCCTGGCGTCTATAGAGCAAGCCCTCCCCGGAGCCAAAAAACTTCTTCTCAACGAGATACGTCCTGCAGACGGACGGAATGACCACTTCTGGGGTTTCAACACCCTCAGCAATCTTGACAAGCACAACATGATTATCCCTGCTGTTGCAGTCGTTTGCATCGAAAATATCAATGCCAGATGCAATGGGAGTTTTATCAAAGACTGTGCGTTTATGGGAGATGCGCGAGATTACATAGGTATCATGGGCTCCAATACGCCAATTGAAATAGATAAGGATTTCCAAACGTCCGTTAACGTAACATTCGCCAATTCGTCTAAGGTCTTTGCTGGTGAGGCGGTCATCCCAACGCTGCTTCGATGCCGCGATGTCGTCAACGAAACCTTGGATGCCTTTGAGAGGCTTATTAGGGAAAGCATGGTGTAGGCTTACAGAGCCCTTCACGCCATCGCCCAAGCAGGCAAGAGGAATAGCCTGTCCAGAATCATGTGGTGCTGCCATCGTGCTTTCTCAAGTATATAATTGCCAGAACTCTGGCCGTTTTGGACCCCCTTTTGTCAACCCGGCCTCGCGAAATCGAGTGGCGCAATTGCACCTCTATGCTCTACAATATGCCCGCCAAGGCGGTTTCCAGACGTTACTGCAGATAAAATATCCCAACCGTTTACGCGTGCATTTAAATAAGCTGCATTGAATCCATCACCGGCGCCTGTGGTATCAATCGGGCAGATATCTTTTAGGGCTGGGACGACTTGTAGCCCGTTTTGTGATTTGAACGCTGATCCATCGCCGCCGAGTTTCACAACAACCTCTTTGCAGCCATGCTGCGTCCATCGTTCAATGCATGCTTCAACAGTTTTATCGCCCCACAAAGTTGTTTCGTCGGTTAACGTTGGCAGGGCCACGGTTACGAATGATGCGATCGCAGCAAAAGCATCCTTTGCTTCGTCTTCAGTTTGCCATCCCCGCGCACGATAATTGGGGTCAAAGGCCACTATGCCGCCTCCTGCGCGGACAGCCGAGCAGATTTTGATCAGCTTCAGTCGTTCTTCTTTCGAGAAAATGGACAGCGTAATTCCCGAGAGATAGACACATTTCGCTTTTGCGGCGCGCACCAGCGCGTTATCGATGCCATCACAGTTGAACAGCGACCGCGCTGCTGACCGGTCCCGCCAATATTGAAAACTGCGTTCGCCCATCTGATCGGTTTCGATCAGATAAAGCCCTGGAAGCCGGTTCGGGCAGGACAAGACCATCGACGTATCAATGCCCTCTGCTGCCCAACGAGATTTCATGGCTTCGCTGAGCGTATCGGTCCCAAGCGCCGTCAGGAACGCAACCGGCGACCCGAGGCGGGCCATATGCGTGGCAACATTCAGCACATCGCCGCCGACACCCATATGCCAGGCATCGTACTGGGCGTCAGCCTTGTAAAGCTCTAGCATCCCCTCACCAATTGCAACGATCTCGGGGCGCATCGTCACCAGTTCCACATCGTGCCGTCCGTCAGCCGAGCGACGGGGAGCGAGGCGGGCGCGTAGGGGTATCTTGCTGCCAGCGCCTCGTCGATATCAACACCATGGCCTGGCGTCTCCCCAACATGGAGATGGCCGTCCTCGAACTGGTAATCGTGCGGGAAGACGCAGTCGGTTTCTTCGCTGTGGCGCATGTATTCCTGGATACCGAAATTGGGCACCCAAGTGTCGAAGTGCAGCGCGGCGCCCATCGTCACGGGCGACAAGTCCGTCGCACCGTGACAGCCGGTTCGCACTTGATAAAGTGCAGCAAAATCGGCGACCCGCCGCAAGTGCGTAATGCCGCCCGATCCGACCACCGTCATGCGAATGAAGTCGATCAGCTGGTTCTGAATCAGATCCTTGGCGTCCCAGATCGTGTTGAAAATCTCGCCGATCGCCAGCGGCGTTATCGTGTGGTGGCGAATGAGGCGGAACGCCTCCTGGTTTTCTGCAGGCGTAGCGTCTTCCATCCAGAAGAGCGCGTGTGGCTCGAGCGCCTTGCCCAACCGCGCCGCTTCGATCGGGGTCAGACGATGATGGACATCGTGCAGCAGATGCGGGCCAAAGCCATAGCTGTCCCGAAGCCGCGCAAACAGTTTGGGTGCAAAATGGAGGTATTTTTGAGTGTCCCAAAATGTTTCGGTCGGCAACGCGGCGTCTGCAGGTTCATAATGCAGCGTTCCGCGCCCGACACCGTAAGCGAGCGCAATGCCGGGGATGCCCGATTGCGCGCGGACAGCCTTATACCCAAGGTCAAGATACTGGCCAACCGCGTCGATCGTCTGTTCAAGATCGCTGCCGTTGGCATGGCCATAAACCAGCACGCGATCTCGGCTACGGCCACCGAGTAGATCGTAAAGCGGCATGTCGGCGAGCTTGGCCTTGATATCCCACAGTGCAACATCGACTGCTGCGATAGCGCGCATCGTGACCGGCCCGCGTCGCCAATAGGCACCGCGATACAGAAACTGCCATATATCCTCGATCTTGCGCGGGTCGCGCCCGATGAGGCAGGGCACAACATGCTCCTGGAGATAAGCTACCACCGCCAACTCGCGACCATTCAACGTCGCATCGCCGATCCCATAAACCCCTTGATCGGTTTCGATCTTCAAAGTGACGAAGTTTCGCCCCGGACAGGTAACGATAACACGAGCAGCAGTAATCTTCATGGTGGGGATGCTTTCACGAGTTGGATGTGTCGATCCCCGCCAGGACCTGGCGCAGCGGGTCGATCATTGTCTGATAGCCAGCAGCATTTGGGTGGATGCCGTCATCGCCGAAACCGCCGTCGAAAAACCCGTCGCTATCCGCCAACACCGAATGAAAATCGACAAAGCCACGCTCGCAGCTGTACGCGAGCGCACTTATCATCACGTTTGCCCGGACGATCGCTTTGCGAGACCGCAACACGCTCTCACGGTCACGACCGACCCGCAGAATTGCACAGATTACCGGCAAAATCCTGCGACCAAGCACACCGTCGACTATATAGGTCAGGTTCCGCACGATCCGGCTGATAATATTGTCAGCCATCGACGCAGGATCGCCGACATAGCAGCGCAGACCGTCAGTGCCCCCCAAGCTAAAAACAGTGCGTGGTGCAAGTGCGACAATGTCATGTTCGAAACGCAAAAGCATTTTCAAGGTGCTCCGCCCCGCAATACCGCGACTGACTGCCGAGCCGGGCCGGACGAAATGGATGGGTAAGTCGGTCCAGAACTCGGCGATCGAATCGACGAGCATCACGATGCGCTCGGGATCGGTCGGCCTTTGGGCGAGCGCGCCGTTGGCATCGCGGTACCGGTCGATCTCGGGATAACCATGGTGCTGCATCATCCACTTTGTCGCAAGATCATGGAAGGAATAGTCACCAATGTCGTGTCCGCAACGCGGCGGATGCAGCATAACTGCATTTGCCGCGTTGGGCAGGCCGAAATCGGCTTGGTCGGGCCTTGGTTCAGAAATTTCCGCTTATCCCAATGGCATAGCGCGTGTCGTTGACCCTTGACGACGTCAATCGGGCAGCCGTGCCATTGAATTGGCGCGTGATCGCCTTGTTGAGGTTGACGGCCTCGAAGGTTAGGCGGATATTATCGGTCAGGTTGATATTTCCTGTCATGTCGAGCTGGCCATAATCATCCTCAAAGCGTGCCCCTCCGAGTTCTATGCTGTCGAAATTGGCAAGAAATTGGCTGCGATAAGTATAGGCCGCACGTATCGAGAACGCCTTGACCTCGTAATAGCCCACAAGGCTGAAGCTGTGGCGCGAGAGGTTCGGGAGCGGCAAGGTACCGGCACCCAACGGATCGACGATCGGCGTTCTGCTGTCGGCATAGGTATAGTTTGCCTGAATGCCCAGCCCGTCCAACGGCTTGGGCAGGAAACGGAAGGCATGCTGATAGTTGACCTCGACACCCCTGACCGTTCCATTGGTGCCGTTGAGGGGACGATTGACCAGGAAAAGTCCCGACGGGTTGACGGCGGACGATGGGAAGCCGTCCAGCGTCTCGGTGGTGGTTGCCGTGACGATGAAGGTGCTGATCTGTTTCTCAAACAGCGCCACCGCCAACAGGCCGGAGGGCGCGAAATACCATTCGAGCGCAAGGTCATATTGGGTCGCACGGATCGGATCGAGATTGGCGTTGCCCGCCGCCGCCGTGAAGTTGGTCAGATTTACCGTAAGCCCCGGCGCGACATCGCGCAATGGCGGGCGCGACAAGACTTTGGCACCGGCAACGCGCAGGATCAGCTTTTCGGTCAGGTTGAGCGAGAGGTTGCCGCTGGGGAGGAAATCGGAAAAATTGCGCGTCAGTGACGTCGGCGTGATGGTAACGACGGCACCTGCGGTGGCCACCGTGTTGCCGAGCGCGACGCGATTGGTCGCAAGGTAGCGCACGCCAAGATTGGCCGCGAACGGCAACGATCCGATGTCGCCGGCAAAGTTGATCTTGCCATAACCCGCAAAGGTACGCTGATCGACCTGCCGTTCCGATGCGGGAACGCGCGCCGGATCGCCGAGACCGACATCGCGCCGCGCATCCGCCGTCGAACTGAGATCGCCAGTAAGGAAACTGCGCGGAAAGTTGCCCGAGGCCTCGGAAAAGAAGTTCCCGCTGAACTGGTTATTGTAAGTAAGCGAGGGCAATTCATCGATGGTGATGATGCCGTCGCGGTTGCGATCGGCAACGGCGAGCAATGCGGCGGCACCCGGTGTCGATTGCGGATCCTGCGACCTCAACCGGATATTTTCGTGTCGCGCACCAAATTCGAGCGATTTGATCCAACCTGAATCGATCTGGTAGTCGAAGTCCACTTGACCGTCATAGCCACGGTTAGCCGAGCGGGCTTCGCCATCAAATACCGAAAAGAGGCGGAAATTGCGGGCATCGTTTACGTCGAAATTGCTGGTCAGGTTAAAATTGGGAACATCACGCTGACCCCGGAAATCAAAGGTCGCATTGGCGACATTCCCGGCGCGCGGCACGACAACGAAGGTAAAGGGAGCGCCATTCGTTAGGCCCGCCTGATTTTCCGTGCCCTCGCCCGTGCTAAACGACGCATCGGTACGCACTGTGAGCCGACCGAAATCACGCTTGCCCGAAAAGCCAAAATTATAACTTTCAAGGTCCGAAGGCGCATCAAAGACGAGCGGACGCACATTCACGCCTGTAAACGTTGCGCTGGCAACAGTGCCATCGGGCAACGCTATCGCCGATCCGGCTACATCGTTGTCGTTCAACAGAATCTGGAAGGCATTGTTATTGCGTTCGCGCTTGAAGCTCGAATACGTGGCTTCGAACACGAGGTCGGTCCGATCATCGGGTTGCCACTGGACCGCGCCGTTGGCGGTTATCCGATCATCGGCGCGCGATTCGATTTCGGATGTGATGCGGTTTGGGCGGAACAGGCCGACATCGTTAACTCCATCGCCATTGCCATCGATATTGTTGGTGCGGACAAATCCGTTGGATATGAAATTGTCTCCGCGCGCGAAGATCCGAGCATAGGCTAGACCGAAGTTCACGCCAAAGCGCCCATCGTCGAACTGTTTGGAGACAAACCCCGACGCGCGGTAGCCGGTTTTGTCGGCCCGGTCGGAATAGACGAGCTGCCCACGGCCCGCGAGGATGAAGTCCTTGCCGGTGTCGAGGGGGCGGCGGGTTTTCAGGTTGACGGTCGCGCCGATCGCGCCCTCGACCAAGTCCGCCGTCGGCGACTTGATGACTTCGATGCTCGACAGAATTTCCGGGTTCACCGTTTCGAGTGCCGGCGTCGCATCCTGGGACGGGCCGACGAAGGTGCGCCCGTTGATTTCGACCCTGTTCAGCGAAATGCCCCGGACGGTAAAGCTGCTACCCTCACCATCCTTACGCGCGATCGCGATGCCGGACACGCGACCGAGGGCTTCGGCGAC